>NZ_CAUTOU010000003.1:0-66462 GCF_963539965.1 uncultured Propionibacterium sp. | reverse complement strand
CACGGCGGGCTCCCTGTTCATCGGCCTGCCCGGCGAGCACGCCGTCGGGGCTGACGTCACCGCCGCTGCCGCCGCGCGGGGCGCCGCCTCGGCCGTCATCGGTCACGACGCCGAGGCCGATCTGACGCGCATCGTCGTTCCCGACGCCCTCGGCGCCCTGGCCGGGCTGGCGCGGGCCCTCGTCGACGAGGAGGCCGGGCGCGGCATGGCGACCCTCGCCGTCACCGGCTCCAGCGGCAAGACCTCCACCAAGGATCTGCTCGCCCAGGTGCTCGAGCACTTCGGCCCCACCGTCAGCCCCACCGGCAACCACAACAACGAGATCGGGGTCCCGCTGACCGCCTGCGGGATCGACGAGCGAACCCGCTTCCTCGTCGCCGAGATGGGCGCACGGGGCATCGGCCACATCAGGCGGCTGTGCCGGATGGTCCCGCCGCGCGTCGCCGCCGTGCTCAACATCGGCACCGCCCATCTCGGCGAGTTCGGCAGCCGGGAGGCCATCGCCCGGGCCAAGAGCGAGATCCTCGAGGCCCTGCCGGCCGACGGCTGGGCGGTCCTCAACGACGACGACGAGTACGTCGCGGCCATGTCCGGGTGCACCTCCGCCCGCATCGCCCGCTGGGCGGTCGGCAGGCCCGCGAATCCCGCCGAGCTGGCCGTCTGGGCCGACGACGTCGTCCTGGACGCTCTCCAGCGGGGCTCCTTCATGCTGCACGCCCTGCGCCAAGGCGTCCACGGCCGGACGCCGGTGCGCCTCGGCGTCATCGGCGCCCACCAGGTCCCCAACGCCGTCGCGGCCGCCACCATGGCGATGGCCGTCGGCGCCCCCCTCGCCGACGTGGGCAGGGCGCTCGGGGGCGCCCGTACCCGCTCGCCGCTGCGCATGGAGCTGGCCGAGACCGATTCCGGCGCCGCGATCGTCAACGACTGCTACAACGCCAATCCCGATTCGATGGCCGCCGCGCTGCGCACCGTCGCGGCCATGGGCGCGGCCCGCAAGGACGTCGCCCCCGGCGCCCGGCTGATCGCCGTGATCGGCGACATGGCCGAGCTGGGCCGGGACGCGGAGGCCCTGCACGAGGGCATCGGGTCCCTGGCCGCCTCGCTCGGCTACGACGAGGTCGTCGCCGTCGGCGAATACGCGCGATTCATCGCCGCCGGTGCGCGGGGGAGCGCGCCGTCCGGGACCCGCGCCCGGGTTGCCGACAAGGGGGACATCGCCGGTTCACTAGAGTTGGGCCCGGGCGATGTCGTGCTCGTCAAGGCCAGCCGCGTGCTGGCGCTCGAGGATGTCACCGCACAGCTCATCGGCCGTGACGAGGAAGGGACTGCGCGATGATCACGATTCTCTCGGCAGCCATCATCGCCATGGCCGCCACCCTCGTGGGCACCCGTTTCTTCATCGTCTTCCTCGTGCACCGCGGCTACGGCCAGTTCATCCGCGACGACGGGCCCACCAGCCACCGCACCAAGCGCGGCACGCCAACCATGGGCGGCGTGGTCGTCCTCCTCGCCGTCGTCGCGGCCTACCTCCTGGCGCACCTGATCTCCCGGTCCTCTGTCACGGTCTCCGGCCTGCTCGTACTGGCCGTCTTCGTCGCGACGGGCTTCGTGGGCTTCTTGGACGACTGGACGAAGATCTCCAAACAGAGATCGCTCGGCCTGACCCCGCGCGGCAAGATGATCGGACAGGGCCTCATCGGCGTCCTGTTCGGCGTCGCCTCACTGCTGTTCCCGGCCGCAGCGGACCCCGGCGTTGCCAAGAACGTGGGCGCGCGCCCGGCCACCGTGGCGGTCTCGCTGGTCCACGACATCGACTGGCTGCGCCTGCCCGTCGTGGTGGCGATCATCTGGATGACCCTGCTCATCACGGCCGGCTCCAATGCCGTCAACCTCACCGACGGACTCGACGGCCTGGCCACCGGCGCCTCGACGATGGTCTTCGCCGCCTACGCGCTGATCAGCATCTTCCAGGCGAACCAGTGGTGCGTCACCGGCGGCAACCACGGCCCGCGCTGCTTCACGGTGCGGGACCCGAACGACCTGGCGGTGGTGTCCATCGCCCTGGCCGGGGCCTGTTTCGGCTTCCTGTGGTGGAACGCCAAGCCGGCCAAGATCTTCCTGGGCGACACCGGCTCCCTGGCGCTCGGCGCCGCGATGGCCGCCCTGTCGATCTACACCCGCACCGAGCTGCTGCTCATCGTGCTCGGCATGCTGTTCGTCATCGAGACCGCCTCGGTGATGATCCAGGTGGGCTACTTCAAGGTCTCGCACGGCAGACGCGTGTTCAAGATGGCCCCGCTCCACCACCACTTCGAGATGGTCGGCTGGGACGAGGTCACGGTGGTGATCCGTTTCTGGATCATCTGCGGGGTGTGCGTGGCCGTGGCCCTCGCCCTGTTCTACGGCGGCTGGATCTGGGGGTGGTGAGATCGTGAAGGACTGGATGGCCGCCGCTGAGCGGACCTCGCCGTGGCCGCGGGCCCGTGCCGTCGTCGCCGGCCTGGGCGCGTCCGGGTACGCCGCCGCCGATGCGCTGCTCGAGCTGGGCGCCGCCGTCACCGTCCTGGACGACGGCGACGACCCCTCACTGCACGAGCACGGCCGGATCCTCGAGACCCTCGGGGCCGAGGTCCGCCTCGGCCCCGGCTCCAGCGCCCGCCTGCCCGAGGGCGCCGACGTGGTCATCACCTCCCCGGGCTGGCGCCCCGACCGGCCGCTGCTCGCCCAGGCCGCCAGAACGGGCATACCCGTCTGGGGCGAGCCCGAGCTCGCCTGGCGGCTCATGCCCGTCGACCGCCGGATCACCTGGTTGGGCGTCACCGGGACCAACGGCAAGACGACCACCACCCAGATGCTCGACTCGATGCTGCGCGCCGGCGGCTTCAGGTCCGCCGCCGTCGGCAACATCGGCCGCCCGATCATCGAGGCCATCAACGACCCGGCCGGCTACGAGGTCCTCGCCGTCGAGCTGTCGAGCTTCCAGCTGCACTGGTCGCCCTCGCTGGCCCTGCACTCGGCGGCCGTCCTGAACCTGCACGCCGATCACCTCGAGTGGTACGCCTACGCCGCCGGCGGCACTGCTGCGGCGATGGCCGCCTACGGCGCCGACAAGGCCCGCATCTACCATCGAGTGCACCGCTCGTGCGTCTACAACGTCGCCGAGCCGGCCACCCGTGAGATGGTCGCCGCGGCCGATGTCGTCGAGGGGGCCCGCGCCATCGGCTTCACCCTCGCCATCCCGTCGGTCGCGCAGCTGGGTGTCGTGGACGGACAGATCGTCGACCGCGCCTTCGTCGCCCGGCGCCAGACCTCGGCCCTGCCGCTGGCCTCGCTGGACGACGTCCGGCCGTACGCCCCGCATAACGTCGAGAACGCCCTGGCCGCGGCGGCGCTGGCGCGCAGCTTCGGTGTCGCGGCGCCGGCCATCGGCCGGGGCCTGCGCGACCTGCGCCTCGGAGGACACCGCATCGAGACCGTCGCCGAGGCCGGCGGTGTGCGCTGGGTCGACGACTCCAAGGCGACCAACCCGCATGCCGCGAATTCGTCCATGCGCGCCTTCGAGCGCATCGTGTGGATCGCCGGCGGTCAGGCCAAGGGCACCTCGTTCGACGACCTGATCAGCGCCCACCGCGACCGCCTGCGCGGCGCCGTCCTGCTGGGCGCCGACCGGCGGGTCATCGCCGAGGCGCTGGCCGAGCACGCCCCAGAGGTCCCGGTCGTCGTCCTCGACGGCACCGACACGTCGCTGATGGCCGAGGCCGTGCGCCGTGCGGCTCGGATGGCTCTCCCCGGCGACACGGTGCTCATGGCCCCCGGCTGCGCCTCGAAGGACATGTGGCCCGGCTACGCGCAGCGCGGCGACGACTTCGCCGCGGCCGTCCGGGACGTCACCGGTCGGGGCGCCTGACATGGCCGCCCCCGGCGAGCGCTCGCACGGATCGGACGACCGGCGCCGGTCCGGCCCGGGCCGGCGCCCGGATCCGGACGGCCTGAGCGCCGGCCCGCTGAGCGAGGCCGTCACCCGCCCCGCCGCCGACTACTACCTCGTGCTGTCCTGCGTCGGGCTGCTCGTCGGCCTCGGCGTGCTCATGGTGCTCAGCTCCTCGTCGGTCTACGCCGCCGAGAACCTGGGCAACTCGTACTACTTCTTCACCCGCCACATGATCTACCTGGGCATCGGCGTCCCGGCGGCCTGGTGGGTCTCGCGGCGCAGCGAGCGGGCGCTGGGCCTGCTGGGGTGGGTGCTCGTCATCGCGATGATCCTCGCCGAGCTGCTGGTCGTCTTCAGCCCGCTGGGCGACGCCGGCGACGGCGCCTCCAACAAGGGCAACCGCAACTGGCTCCATCTGGGGCCGGTCAGCCTGCAGCCCTCCGAGTTCGCCAAACTCGGCCTCGTCCTGTGGACGGCCGGCGTCTTCGCGGCCAAGCGCAAGGAGCTGGACGAGCCCAAGAGGCTCTTCGTCCCGGCCGTCTTCGGCTTCGGCGCCATCATCGGCCTGGTCGTCTTCGGCGGGCACGACCTCGGCACGGGGGTCGTCCTGCTGGCGATCATGCTGGCGATGTTCTGGTTCATCGGCACCTCCTGGCGACTGCTCGCCGCCGTCCTCGCGGCCGCCGCGGCGCTCGTCGCGGTCATGACCGCCACCAGCCCGGGGCGGGTGCAGCGCATCCAGGCCCTGCTCTCGGGCTCGGGCACCGTCGGTACTTCCGAGCAGCCGCTGAACGCCATCTACGCGCTGGCCACCGGCGGCTGGTGGGGCGTCGGGCTCGGCCGCAGCCGCGCCAAGTGGGGCGGCCTGTACGACGGCGCCCTCAACGACTACGTCTTCGCGGTGCTCGGGGAGGAGATGGGACTGCTCGGCACGCTCGTCGTGATCGGCCTGTTCCTGGTGCTTGGCCTGGTCGGCATGCGCATCGCCACCCGCAGCACCCGCGTCTTCTGGCGCATGGTCGCCGCCTCGGTGACGGCCTGGCTGCTCATCCAGGCGATACTCAACATCGCCGTGGCCATGAAATGGCTGCCGGTCATCGGTGTGCCGCTCCCGTTCATCAGCTACGGCGGCTCCTCACTCATCGCCAACCTCATGGCGGTCGGGGCCCTGCTGGCCGCCGCCCGCCACGAACCGGAGGCGAAGGCCGCCCTGAAGCGGCGCTCCGCACCCGCGCAGGAGCGTACCGTGCGCGTCACCTCGGTAGTCGACGGAAAGGGACGATGATGGTCAACGTCGTGCTGGCGGGAGGCGGAACGGCCGGTCACACCTCGCCGCTCATCGCCACCGCCGAACAGCTGAGGAGCCTCGACCCGGGCGGGACGGTGCTGTGCATCGGCACGCCCAAGGGCCTGGAGACCCGTGTCATCCCCGAGGCCGGCCTGGAGCTGCGCCTCATCCCGCCGGTGCCGATGCCGCGCAGGATCACCGCCGAGCTGTTCAAGGTCCCCCTCCGCCTGCGCACGGCGGTCCGCCAGGCCGGGAGGATCCTGGACGACGCCCATGCCGATGTGGTCGTCGGCTTCGGCGGCTACGTCTCGATGCCCGTCTACCTGGCCGCCCGCCGCAGGCGCACACCCGTGGTCATCCACGAGCAGAACGCCCTTCCCGGCCTGGCCAACCGGGTCGCCTCCCGCTTCGCCGCGGCGGTGCTGACCTCCTTCCCCGGAACCCCCTTGCGCGGGGCCCGCCAGGTGGGACTGCCGGTGCGCACCGCCATCGCCGAGCTGGCCGAGCAGGGCAGGGCCTCGCGCCGCGCCGCCGCCCGCGCCGAGTACGGTCTGCGCGAGGACCTGCCCGTACTGCTCGTCTCGGGCGGCTCCTCGGGCGCCCGCTCGATCAACAGCGCCGTGATCGAGGCCCGCGACGATCTGCTGGGCGCCGGCGTCCAGGTGCTGCACGTACTCGGCATGAAGAACTTCCACGGCGACGAGCCCGTCGTCGACGAGTCCACCGGCGCCGGCTACCACCCGCTGGCCTATGTCGACGACATGGACAACGCCTACGCCGCAGCCGACTTCATGCTGGCCCGCTCCGGTGCCGGCACCGTCGTCGAGACCGCCGTCGTCGGCCTGCCCGCGCTCATGGTGCCGCTGCCGATCGGCAACGGCGAGCAGGCGCGCAACGCGGGACCACTCGTCGACGCCGGCGCGGCCCTGCTCGTGCCCGACGCGGAACTCGACCGCGACCGTCTGGTCCGCGAGCTCGTCCCCGTCATGAGGAATGCGGCGCGCGTCGAGCGGATGGGCGCCGCGGCCCGGGCGATCATGCCGCCCGGCGCCGCCGAGCGCGTCGCCGGGGCGGTTCTCGAGGAGGCCCGCCGTGGCACTGCGTGAGCCCGTCGAACTCATCGCCCCGGACCAGTTGGGCGTCCTGCACCTCATCGCCATGGGCGGTACCGGGATGAGCGGCATCGCCGTCGGCTACCACGAGCTCGGCATCCCGGTCAGCGGCTGCGACCAGGCCGACTCGCCGGTCCTGCGGCACCTGGCGTCCCTGGGCATCCCGGCCCGCGTCGGCCACGACCCGGCCCATCTGGAGGGCGTCGGCACCGTCGTCGTTTCCAGCGCCGTCCACCCCGACAACGCCGAACTCGTCGCGGCCCGCCGAATCGGGCTGCGCGTCTGGCACCGCAGCACGGCACTGGCCGCACTCATGCTCGGTCGCCGGGCCGTCTCGGTGGCCGGCACCCACGGCAAGACGACCACCAGCGCGATGATCGCCACCATGGCCACGGCCGCCGGCGCCGACCCCAGCTACGTCATCGGCTCGCCGCTGGCCACGACGGGGGAGTCCGCCCGCATAGGACGCGGCACCCCCTTCATCGTCGAGGCCGACGAGTCGGACGGCTCCTTCTGGCAGTACCCGACGAACATCGCCGTGATCACCAATGTCGAGGCCGATCATCTCGACAACTGGGGCTCCCCCGAGGACTACGCGGCCGGTTTCACCCGATTCGCCACCGCCGGATCGGTCGAGCAGATCGTCATCAACGGCGACGACACCGGCGCGAGGGCGCTGACCGCCCGGCTGCGCGCGGATCCCTCGGTGAGTGCCCGGATCCTCACCTACGGCGAGTCCGCCGGCCTCGACGTGCGCCTGAGCGGCATCGGGTTCTCCGGCATGACCAGCCATGCGACGTTGAGCCACGGCGGCCACGGGCACGACCTCGACCTGTCGGTGCCCGGCCGCCACAACCTGTGGAACGCGGCCGCGGCCTTCGCCGTCGGCCTCCTGCTGGGCCTGGACGAGGGTGCGCTGCTCTCCGGTGCGGCGTCGTTCGCCGGCACCCACCGCCGCTTTCAGCTCGTCGGCACCGCTCCGGCGGCCGGCGGCGAGGTCACCGTCGTCGACGACTACGCCCACCACCCCACCGAGATCGTCGCGGCCCTGTCCGCCGGCCGCAGGGTGGCCGGGCGCGGGCGCCTGGTCGCCTGCTTCCAGCCCCACCTGTTCAGCCGCACCCGCGACTTCGCCGACGCGTTCGGCGCGGCGCTGGCCCAGGCCGACCTGGTGGTTCCCACTGACGTCTACCCGGCCCGCGAGGAGCCCGTTCCCGGGGTCACCGGCCAGCTCGTCGCCGACGCCGCGAAGGCGGCCGGGGCGGATGTGCACTACGTCGAGGACAAGACCGCTCTGCCCGGTGAGCTGGCCGACCTGGTGCGGGGCGGCGATCTCGTCATGACGATCGGCGCCGGCGATGTCACCCGCGTCGGCCCGGCCCTGCTCGAACGGTTGAGGGCGCACCGCCCATGAGCTCCGACCTCGACCAGGCCCTGCGGGTGCGCCAGCGGGCCAGGGCCCGTCGGCGCAACAGGAGGATCGCCGTCACCACGGCCGGCGTCCTCGTCGTGGCGGTGCTCGTCTGGCTGGTCGGCTTCTCACCGGTGTTCGTCGTCCGCGACGTCGAGGTCACCGGCCTCACGCGGACCTCGCCGGACGACGTGAAGGCGGCTGCGGCGGTGCCCTCCGAGACCCCGCTCGCGCGCCTCGACGGCGACGCGATCGCCGATCGCGTCGAACAGCTGGCGACCATCGCCGGTGCCCGGATCGTGCGCTCCTGGCCCGGCACGGTGCGCATCGAGGTCACCGAACGCACCGCGGTCTACCAGATCGCTCAGGCCGACGCCTACGGGCAGGTCGACTCCGAGGGGGTCGTCTTCGCCACGAGCACGGACCGGGCGGCCGCGCCCGTCGCGGTGCTCGCCGACGCCGACGACCAGGACCTGCGCGCCGACGTCGCCACCGCGACGAGCGCCCTGCCGCAGGACCTGCGCGACCGCCTCACCTCGGTCAACGCCGGCTCCGTGGACTCGATCAGCTTCCTGATCGACGGCGCCATCACCATCTTCTGGGGCAGCGCCGAGCAGTCCGATGAGAAGGCCTCGGTCATCGGGGTGCTGTGGTCCCAGGGCGGGGACTACACGAACTACGACGTCTCGGCGCCCTCCCGGCCCGCCGTTTCCTGAGCCGTCACGGGGCCGCCGGCCCGCCGGAACGGTGGTGGGGGCGACCCCCCGGTCGAGGCGAACCCGATGTCTCGACCACAGGTTTAGATTCTGAGCGGAACACGCCGGGGCTGTTGGACTAAGCCTGCCCGCTTCCATAGCCTGAGCATGCATCGGTGCAGATCGCTGCTTGGTGCACTCGATTCAGCATGTCGATCAGCGGGGCGGGCGCGGCCGGCTCCCCGAGGAATGAGGCGGACTCCCGTGGCAACTGCGTCCCAGAACTACTTGGCGGTCATCAAGGTTGTGGGCGTCGGTGGCGGCGGTGTCAATGCCGTCAACCGCATGATCGAGGACGGTCTCAAGGGCGTCGAGTTCATTGCCGTCAACACCGATGCGCAGGCCCTGCTCATGAGCGACGCCGACGTCAAGCTCGACATCGGCCGGGAGCTCACCCGCGGTCTCGGCGCGGGCGCCAACCCCGACACCGGCCGCCAGGCCGCCGAGGATCATTCCGACGAGATCGAGGAGACCCTTAAGGGGGCCGACATGGTGTTCGTCACGGCGGGCGAGGGCGGCGGCACCGGTACCGGCGGCGCCCCCGTCGTCGCGAAGATCGCCCGTTCGCTGGGGGCCCTCACCATCGGCGTCGTCACCCGCCCGTTCCGCTTCGAGGGCAAGCGCCGCGCGCGCCAGGCCGACGAGGGCATCGGGCGCCTGTCCGAGGAGGTCGACACACTGATCGTCATCCCGAACGAGAAACTCCTCGAGATGACCGACCGCCAGATGTCGATCCTCGACTCCTTCAAGCAGGCCGACCAGGTACTCATGCAGGGCGTCTCCGGCATCACCGATCTCATCACCACGCCGGGCCTCATCAACCTCGACTTCGCCGATGTGAAGTCGGTCATGAAGGACGCCGGCTCCGCGCTCATGGGCATCGGCTCGGCCCGCGGCGAGGAGCGCGCCCGGACCGCAGCCGAGCAGGCCATCAACAGCCCCCTGCTCGAGGCCACCATCGACGGCGCCAAAGGGGTCCTGCTCTCCATCGCCGGCGGCTCCGACCTCGGCCTGTTCGAGGTCTCCGAGGCCGCGGATCTCATCGAGGAGGCCGCCGCCGAGGACGCCAACATCATCTTCGGCACGGTTATCGACGACGCGCTGGGCGACGAGGTGCGCGTCACCGTCATCGCCGCCGGCTTCGACAGCGACCAGGGGCCGCAGTCGGTTCCGATCCGTCGTCCCGCCGATACGGCCCGGCCCCAGCAGCAGCCCCGTCCCGCCGCCGAGCAGCGCCCGGCGCCGGTCGCCCCCGCCGGGCGCGTCCAGCCGCGTACGACCGGCCGCACGTCGTTCTCCTCCCCGCCGGCCCCGGCCGAGAGCGAGGAGCCGACGCGCCGCACCGGCGTCCAGTCCGAGCAGCAGACCGCTCTGCCGCCCGATGACGACGATCTGGACATCCCCGACTTCATGAAGTGAGCGAAGTGAGTCCGTGTGTTCGCCTTCCTGAGCGAGCCGGCCGGCGGGGGCATCGGTCTGGCCTTCACCGACCGTGAGGGCGGGGCCTCCGCCGGCGCGTTCGCGTCCCTGAACCTCGGGCGCACCACCGAGGACGACCCGGATGCGCTGCGCGCCAACATGGCGGCCCTGCGGTCCCGGCTCGGCCTGCCGCCGGTCAGCTTCGTCCACCAGGTGCACGGCACCGCCGTCAAGACGGTCGCCTGCGAGGACCTGCCCGGTCGTGACGGCTGGCTGGGAGGGGCGGTGCCCGGCCAGGCCCCGTTGGACGAGGCCGACGCGCTGGTCACGAAGCTGCCCGACGCGCCGCTGGCCGTCCGGGTGGCCGACTGCGTGCCCGTTCTGCTCGCCGACGCCGAGGCCGGTGTCATCGGCGCCGCCCATGCCGGGCGCCGGGGCCTGCTGGCCGGTGTCCTGACCGCCACCGCCGCCAGGATGCGCGAGCTCGGTGCCACGCGCATCCGCGCCTGGGTGGGCCCCCACATCTGCGGTGACTGCTACGAGGTGCCCGCCGGCATGCGGAGCGAGTCCTGCGCGGTCATCCCCGAGCTGGAGGCCATGACGAGCTGGGGCTCGCCCTCGCTCGATCTCGGCGCCGGGGCGCAGGCGGTGCTGGAGCGCGACGGCATCGGCGTCGAACGCCACGACCCGTGCACCCGTACGGGTCCGCGACTGTTCAGCCACCGGCGGGACCGCGGCGCGACCGGCCGGCAGATCGGCCTGATCTGGCGCGCCGGGCGAGGCGATCGTTCCACTCGCCACGGGCTGAGCGGGTACCCTAATTCCAGCCGTGTCATTCATGACGACCGCAGCTGGTCAGAGGGGGAGTCGGCATGCCGGGAGCGATGAAGAAGGCTGCAGTGTGGCTGGGCCTTGTCAGCGACGACCGTTTCGACGAGGAACGCGCCGAGGCGGCCGAGTACACCGACTCCGTCTACACTGATGCGATGGCCGAGGAATCCGTCCAGGTGTCCAGCGTCACGCGTCTTCCCGAGCGCCGCCCCAGGTCGGCGCCCTCCGGGCCGCACGAGCCCCGGCGCCGTGATCACCATGACGTCGAGGATGACGCCGAGGAGTCGCAGCCGGCCGACCTGGCCCGCATCATCTCGGTCCGCCCCCGCACCTACAACGAGGCGCGCACCATCGGCGAGAGCTTCCGTGAGGGCACCCCCGTCATCATGAACCTCACCGACATGGATGACGCCGACGCCAAGCGCCTGGTCGATTTCGCGGCCGGCCTCATCTTCGGCCTGCACGGTTCCATCGAGCGCGTCACCAGCAAGGTCTTCCTGCTCAGCCCGCGCAACATCCACGTCACGGCCGAGGACAAGCAGCGGCTGGCCAGCCCCAGCTTCTTCAACCAGAGCTGAGCGGCCCGTGCTGATCCTCGTCCAACTCGTCTCGCTGCTGTGCACCCTGTACATCTGGGTGCTCATCGCACGCATGGTTCTCAGCTGGATCCCCTTGCTGGTGCCCGGTTTCCATCCGCGGGGAGCGGTGGCCGCGATCTTCGAGGCGATCTACACGGTCACCGATCCCCCGATCGGCTTCGTGAGGCGCTACATCAAGCCGATCAGGCTGGGGAGCATCGGCCTGGACATCGCCTTCATGGTCGTCTTCTTCGTCGTTCTGGTGATCCAGAGACTGGTGTGGCTGCTCGTGTGAGAGTCTCAACCCGAAGTTGAGTTTTGGACCTCGGACTGCCCCTGTCCGGGGCAAGCAGAGTAGCCTCAAGGACTGTCCCCGCAGTTGCGGGCAGGATTGGAATCAACGCATCGAGGTTTGGAGCGCACAAAATGACGCTGTCCCTTGACGAGGTTCGCAGTATCCGTTTCCCCATGGCCCGCAAGCCCAATGAGGACGGCTACCGCGCCAGCTCAGTCGACAAGTTCATGGACGAACTCGAGATCAGTTACGCGGATCTGGTCAGTGAGAACGAGAAGCTCAAGGCGAACGCCGGTTCGGGCGAGGAGAGCGCCAGGCTCGCCCAGCAGGTCAACCAGCTCAACGCCCAGGTTTCCAGTCTCGGCCAGGAGAACGAGCAGCTGCGCAGCCAGCTGGGCGAGCTCCGTTCGGCCTCCAGCCAGGGCTCCGCCGCCTCGGCCCAGCTCGCCGGCGAGAACGAGCAGCTGCGCGCCCAGGTCTCCGAGCTCCAGTCCCGGCTGCAGGCGGCCCAGAACCAGAACACCGCCGCCGAGGCCGCTGCGGCCACCAGCATCCAGCCGGCCGTCGTCTCGGGCGAGGCCCAGCGCATCGTCGTCACCACTGCGGAGGAGGCCGGTCCGTGGGCCGCCCGCCTGCTCGAGATGAGCACTCGCGAGGCCGATCAGCTCGTCGAGGAGGCCAACAGGCAGGCCGCCCAGGTGCGCGTCGACGCCGAGACCGACGCCGAGCGGACCCGCGCCGATGCCCGGGTCCGGGCCGATCAGCTCGTCGAGGAGGCCACTCAGAAGGCCGCCCGTCTCGACTACGAGGCCCGCAACACCGCCGACCGGGTCACCGCGGAGGCCCAGGAGAACGCCAGGCGTCTCACCGACGAGGCCCAGCAGCGCGCCGATGCCCTCGACGGCGAGGTCGCCAACAAGCGCACCGAGCTGTTGAGCGCACTCGAGTCCGAGCGCGACAACCTCACCGCCTCGGTGAGCCAGCTGCGAGGCTTCGAGTCGGAGTACCGCGCCAACATCGCGAACCAGATCCAGGGGCATCTCGAGAGCCTCAAGAGTCTGTCCATGACTCCGCCTGCCGGTGGTCAGACCCCCCGGCTCGACGCCCTCATGAACAACAATCAGGGCGGCTGAACGGCATCCCCCGAGAACGTACCGGCAGCCGATGACGGGGTGTACCCGTCGTCGGCTGCTGGTGTATGGTCCCCCCTACGAGTCGGGTCTCCATCTGGAGGAAGTTGGAACGATGGCAGCCAGTGGTTTGTCCAGGGCAGCGGCGCAGGAGCTCGCCGCCAAGCTGCCCGTCCTCGAGGGCGAGGACGCGTGGACCGCGGAAGAAGTGATCGAGGTGCGCGAGGAGCTCATCACCGAGATCGAGCGCATGCGCAGGGCCGTCGCGGCCTCGGATGCCGAGCTCGAGCAGCTGATGGGCGAGGGCAGCGACACCTCCGGCAAGGACCCGGGCGATGTCGGGTCCACGAATTTCGAGCGCGACCAGGAGCTCAGCATGAACGCGAACACCCGCACCCTGCTGGAGCAGAACGAGGCCGCTCTGCGTCGTCTCGAGGCCGGCGAGTTCGGTGTCTGCGAGAACTGCGGCAACCCCATCGGCAGGGGGCGTTTGGAGGCCTTCCCGAAGGCCACCATGTGCGTCAGGTGCAAGCAGCGCGCGGAGAGGCGCTGAATCCGGTGACGTCCCGCCGCGCGCACTCGCGCCTGGAGGCCACGCGCGCGGTCATGACCGCCGTCGCGGTTCTCGCCCTGGTCCTCGACAGGGTGACGAAGCTGTGGGCGCTGCACGCGCTCTCGGCGCACGACCGTCAGATCATCCAGGGCTGGCTGAGTCTGCACCTGGTCTACAACTCCGGTGCGGCCTTCTCGATGGGCACCTCCTTCACCGCCCTCCTCAGCTGCATCTCGGCCGCGGCGCTCGTCTTCGTGCTCGTCTGGGTCTTCCCGCGGGCCCGTGGCTGGCTGGCCAGCTGGGCATCGGGCCTCATCGCCGCCGGCATCGCCGGCAATCTGCTCGACCGCTTCCTGCGCGAACCCGGCCCGATGCGCGGCACCGTCGTCGATTTCATCGCGGTGCGCTACTTCGCGGTGTTCAACGTCGCCGACATGTGCATCACCTGCGCGGCGATCCTGTTCGTCTGGTGGGCCGTGCGCTCCGACCGGACGGTCGGCCGCTCCGGCCGGCCCGCCGATGCGGCCGCCGGCCGGGTCCGCGGCGCGGGGGGAGGTGCATGAGCGTCCTGCTCGTCCCCGACGGCCTGGCCGGCGACCGCATCGATGCCGCGGCCGCCCGCATGACCGGTCTGACCCGCTCGCGGGTGGCGGACCTCATCGAGGGGGGCGGGGTGCTGCTCGACGGAGCCGCGGTGACGAAGGCCTCCCAGAGAGTGCATGCGGGGCAGCTGCTCGACATCGACCTGTCCGAACCGGTGCGGCGGGCCCGTGTCACCCCCGCCGTGGTCGAGGGCATGTCGATCGTCCACGACGACCCGGACGTCGTCGTCGTCGACAAACCGGCCGGTGTGGCCGCCCACCCCTCGCTCGGCTGGGACGGCCCCGACGTCGTCAGCGGTCTCGCCGGCGCCGGTTTCCGCATCACCACGTCCGGGGCCGCCGAGCGCCAGGGCATCGTCCACCGCCTCGACGTCGGCACGAGCGGCCTGATGGTCGTCGCCAAGTCCGAGCACGCCTACACGATGCTCAAGCGCGCCTTCCGCGACCGCGCCGTCGACAAGGTCTACCTCGCGCTCGTCCAAGGCCACCTCGACCCGCTCGAGGGGACCATCGACGCCCCGATCGGGCGCCACCCCGGCTCGGAGTGGAAGTTCGCGGTCACCGCCGACGGGCGCCCCTCGGTCACGCACTACGAGGTGATCGAGATGATGCGCTCGGCGTGCCTGGCCCGCGTCCATCTCGAAACGGGGCGCACCCACCAGATCCGCGTGCACTTCTCGGCCATGCACCATCCGTGCGTCGGCGATCCGCTGTACGGCTCCGATCCGGGGCTGGCCGTACGGCTCGGCCTCGATCGCCAGTGGCTGCACGCCGCCGAACTCGGCTTCACTCATCCCGGGTCGGGGCAGTACGTGCACTTCGAATCGGCGCCGTCGGCCGAGCTGGCGCACGCCCTGGAGCTCCTGCGCGGCTGAGCGGCCCGCGGGGGCGCACCCCACCGCGCCCTCAACATCACGCCCCGCAACAGCTAGGCTTGATGACGTGCGTAGAGCGAAGATTGTGTGCACTCTCGGGCCGGCCACGTCGACCCAGGAGCGAATGGAAGAAATCATCCGCGCGGGCCTCGACGTCGCCCGCTTCAACATGAGTCACGGCGATCACGACGAGCATGCCCGCCGTCTGGCCGAGACCCGTGCCGCGGCCGAGGCCGTCGGCAAGACCGTCGGCCTGCTGGCTGATCTCCAGGGGCCCAAGATCCGTCTCGGCGTCTTCGCCGAGGGCAAGGTCGAGCTGACTCATGGCCAGACCTTCACCATCACCACCGACGACGTTCTCGGTGACGTCACCCGCGCCTCCACCACCTACAAGGGCCTGCCCGGCGATGTGAAGCCCGGCGACCGCATCCTCATCGATGACGGCAACATCGGCCTCGAGGCCGTCGAGGTCAACGGCAGCGACGTGGTAACCAGGGTGGCGGTCGCCGGCCCCGTCTCGAACCACAAGGGCATCAACCTGCCCGGTGTCGCAGTCAACGTGCCGGCCCTGTCCGAGAAGGACGAGGACGACCTGCGCTGGGCGCTGCGCAACGACTTCGACATGGTCGCGCTGTCCTTCGTGCGCCGCGCGGCCGACATCAACCGCGTCCACGAGATCATGGACGAGGAGGGCGTGCGCCTCCCCGTCATCGCCAAGTTGGAGAAGCCGCAGGCCGTCGAGAACCTCGACGAGATCATCGATGCCTTCGACGGCTTCATGGTCGCCCGCGGCGATCTCGGCGTCGAGATGCCGCTGGAGCAGGTGCCGCTGGTCCAGAAGACCATCGTGCAGAAGGCCCGCATATGGGCCAAGCCGGTCATCGTCGCCACCCAGATGCTCGACTCCATGATCTCGAACCCGCGCCCGACGCGCGCCGAGGCCTCCGACGTCGCGAACGCCGTCCTCGACGGCGCCGATGCCGTCATGCTCTCCGGCGAGACCTCGGTGGGCGCCTTCCCGGTCATCACCGTCCAGACGATGGCCAACATCGTCGAGAACACCGAGAAGCAGGGTTTCGGGAGCATCGCCAAGATCGACTGGGACCCGCACACGACCGGTGGGGTCATCGCCATGGCCGCCGTCACCTCGGGCCGCCAGCTCAGCGCGAAGTACCTCATCGCCTTCACCCGCTCGGGCGACACCGCCAGCCGCATGTCGCGTCTGCGTTCGGACATCCCGCTGGTCGCCTTCACCCCCGATGAGAAGACGGCCCACTGGCTGACCCTCTGCTGGGGAACCCGTGTCATCAAGACCCCGAACTACGGCTCCAACGAGGAGATGGTCACCGAGGTGAACCGTCAACTGCAGCAGCTGGGCCTGGCCGAGCAGAACGACGTCGTCATCCTGGTCTGCGGCGCCCCGATGGGCATCAAGGGCAAGACGAATACGATGCGCGTCCACCGGCTCAAGGACGCCGACTGGGTCGAGCCCGTCAGGCTGCCGCCGTACATGAAGGACGCCGAGTGAGCCGTTCGTGGCGGACGGCCTCCCGCCGGGGCGGAGGACCCGGTCCTCCGCCCCGGCCCGTTCTCCTCGTGCGCAATCCGCCCGCGGAGCCGTCGGGCTCCCGCACATGGTCGCCCGCCGATCGGTACCCGAGAGGGGACTCGAACCCCTACGCCCCTGCGGGCAGCGCATTTTGAGTGCGCCGCGTCTACCATTCCGCCACTCGGGCAGACGCCGTTCATTGTGTCACATGCCTAGTGTCATGGCACATTCGGTGAGTGAGAACTATTGCGGATTCCGCTCCGGGGAGGGCTGAACAGCGCTATGCTCGGGCGACGCGGGCAGTGCCGTCCTCGACAGATCTGTCCGTCTTCAATTGTCAGACAGGAATCGAGGGATGGTGGCCAAGAAGACCGACAATGCTGCAGCCGACAGGCGGCCCCGCGTTCTCGTCGCCGAGGACGAGGCGCTCATCCGGCTCGACCTGGTCGAGCTCCTCACCGAGCAGGGGTACGACGTCGTCGGCCAGGTGGGCGATGGGCAGGCAGCAGTCGAACAGGCCCGAGGGCTCGAGCCCGACGTCGTCGTGCTCGACGTGAACATGCCCGTCATGGACGGTATCGCCGCGGCCGAGCGGATCGCCGGGGATCGCATCGCCGCATGCGTCATGCTCACGGCATTCAGCCAACGCGAGCTGGTCGAGAAGGCCCGCGAGGCCGGTGCGATGGCCTACGTCGTCAAACCCTTCGACGCCTCCGACGTCGTCCCCGCCATCGAGATCGCGCTCGCGCGCTTCGCCGAGATCGTCGCTCTCGACGACGAGGTCGCCACGCTCGAGGAGCGTCTCGCCTCTCGCAAGCTCGTCGACCAGGCGAAGGGCATCCTGCAGGAGACCCTCGGCATGACCGAGCCGGAGGCCTTCCGCTGGATCCAGAAGACCGCCATGGACCTGCGCAAGTCGATGCGCGAGGTCGCCGAGGGCGTCGTCGATCACAAGAAGGCCAAGAAGGACTGAACGCGGCCCGGGGCGGGGCCTGCGGCACGGCTCGGCCGCACTGCGATCCTGGCCCCGGTCCTCGTCGCCGGTCGCCAGGACACGCCGACAGGAGGGGACCGCCCCGCTCCGGGATGAAAACCGCCAGTGGGGGCGCCTAGGCTCATGGGTGTGAACGATCGCCCTCGCCTGCTGCTCATCGACGGCCACTCCATGGCCTTCCGCGCCTTCTACGCCCTGCCCGCCGAGAACTTCTCGACATCCACCGGCCAGTGCACGAACGCCATCTACGGCTTCACGGCGATGCTCATCAACCTTCTGCGCGACGAGCGGCCCACGCACGTGGGCGTCACCTTCGACCTGTCGGGCGGCACCTTCCGCTCCGAGGCCTATCCCGGCTACAAGGCCACCCGCGCGGCCACCCCGCCCGAGTTCGCCGGCCAGGTCCCGCTCATCGAGCAGCTGCTCGACGCCATGGGCATCGTCCACACCAGTCTCGCCGGCTACGAGGGGGACGACATCCTGGCCACGTGGAGCCGCCAGGGCGACGAGCTCGGCTGGGAGTCACTGGTGGTCTCGGGCGACCGCGACTCCTTCCAGCTCGTCGATCGGAACACCACGGTGCTCTACCCGCGCAAGGGCGTCTCCGACCTCGTGCGCATGGACCCGGCCGCCATCGAGAGCAAGTACGGGGTGCCCCCCCGGCGCTACCCGGAGCTGGCCGCCCTGGTCGGCGAGGCCAGCGACAACCTGCTCGGCGTGCCGGGCGTCGGCCCGAAGACCGCCGCCAAGTGGCTTGCCGCATACGACGGACTCGACAATCTCATCGAGCAGGCCGACCGGGTTGGCGGCAAGGCCGGCCAGAGTCTGCGCGAGCACCTCGAGGACGTCCGGCGCAATCGCCGGCTCAACGCGCTGGTACGCGACCTGCCCCTCGAGGTCGAGGCGCAGGGCCTTGCCAGGGGACGGATCGATCGCGAGACCATCAACGAGCTGTTCGACGCCCTCGAGTTCAACACGCTGCGCGAGCGCATGTTCGCCACGCTCGGCGCCGACGACGCCCCGGCGTCCGCGGTGCAGGACGTCATCGAGGTCACCGCCGTCGACGTGGACGATGGCGCCCTGGCCGGCTGGCTCGCCGAGCACGCCTGCGCCGGCGTCGTCGGCATCGACGTCTCCGGCCACTGGGGCGCCGGCACCGGGGATGTCGACTTCCTGACCCTCGCCGCCCCCGATGGCGAGGCGATCCGCTGCGAGCCCGGCTCGCTGGGCGCCGACGACGACGCCGCACTGGCCGGATGGCTGGCCGATCCCGCCGCGCTCAAGGCCATGCACGACGCGAAGGGGCCGATGCTGGCCCTGGCCGCGCGCGGCCTGGAACTGGCCGGCCTCGTCTGCGACACCCAGCTCGCCGCCTACCTCATGCGCCCCGACCAGCGCCGCTACGATCTCGACGATCTCGCCGAGCGTCATCTGGGCCTCGCCCTCGGGGCCGGCGGCGACCACCAGGAGACCCAGGAGGCCCTCGACCTCGGCGACGACCCGGGCGGACAGGCGGGGCCGGCGGCGATGGTGCGGGCCCGGGCCGTCGGCCGGCTCGTCCCGGTCCTCGACGGGGAGCTCGAGACGACCGGCCAGCTCGGCCTGCTGCGCGAGCTCGAACTGCCCCTCCAGAAGGTGCTGGCCACCATGGAGGAACGCGGCATCAGCACCGACGAGGACGTCTTCGCCGATCTGCACGACGAGTTCGACGCCAAGGTGCGGGCCGCACAGGCCGCCGCCTTCGAGGCGATCGGGCGCGAGATCAACCTGGGCTCGCCCAAGCAGCTGCAGGGCGTCCTCTTCGATCAGCTCGACATGCCCAGGACCAAGCGCACCAAGAGCGGCTACACGACCGACGCGGCCGCGCTCGAAAGCCTGTACGCCACGACCGGCCACCCCTTCCTCGAGCACCTGCTGGCCCACCGCGACTCCATCAAGCTGCGTCAGATCGTCGACTCCCTGGCGAAATCGATCGGCGACGACGGACGCATCCACACCACCTACTTGCAGACCGTGGCCGGCACGGGCCGGCTGTCGAGCACGGAGCCGAATCTGCAGAACATCCCGATCCGCACCGCCGAGGGCCGGCGCATTCGCGACGGTTTCACCGCGGCCAGGGGCTACGAGGCGCTGATGAGCGCCGACTACTCCCAGATCGAGATGCGCGTCATGGCGGACGCCTCGGGCGACGAGACGCTCATCGCCGCCTTCAACTCGGGTGTCGACTTCCACACCGTCACCGCCTCGCACGTCTTCGGGGTGCCGGTCGACTCGATCACACCCGAGCAGCGCTCCAGCGTCAAGCAGATGAACTACGGTCTGGCCTACGGGCTGTCGGCTTACGGCCTGTCGAGCAGGCTCGGCGTCTCCGTGCCCGAGGCGAGAGCCCTCATGGACGACTACTTCAGGACCTTCGGCGCGGTGCGCGACTATCTGGCCGAGGTCGTCGTCCGGGCCCGCGCCCAGGGCTACACGCAGACGATGATGGGCCGCCGCCGCTACCTGCCCGATCTCAACTCGTCCAACCGCCAGCGCCGCGAGATGGCCGAGCGCATGGCCCTCAACGCGCCCATCCAGGGCACGGCCGCCGACATCATCAAGGTTGCCATGCTCGGGGTCGAGAGGGCGCTCGGCGAGGCCGGGCTGTCCAGCCGCATGCTGCTGCAGATCCACGATGAGCTCGTCCTCGAGGTGGCCGCCGGCGAACGCGAACAGGTCGAGGCCATCGTCGCCGGTGCCATGAGTCATGCCGCTGAGCTGAAGGTGCCGCTGTCGGTCTCCTTCGGCTACGGCCGCAGCTGGAACGACGCCGCCCACTGAGCAGGCGGCGATGGTGACCGACGAGCTGCTCATCGAGCGCGTGCTGCGCGCCGTCGAGTGCGTCCCGTGCGGGTCCGTCGCGACCTACGGCGACATCGCGGCCCTCGTGGGGATCGGGCCGCGCCAGGTGGGGCGCATCATGTCCACCGACGGCTCATCGGTGCCGTGGTGGCGCGTCGTCGACGCCCGGGGGACGCTCGGGCCGTGGCGCCATGCGCTGGGGCACTGGGCCGATGAGGGCATCGCGCTCAACGACCGCGGTGACGGCTGCGCCATGGCCGCCCACCGCGCCGATCCCGGAGCGCTCGCCGCCGCCTACGAGGAGGCCGTCGCGGACCTCCCCCCGAGCCGACCCGGGTCCCACAGCGGCGCTGGCAGGGCTGTCAGGCCGCCCTGACCAGTTCGGCGTAGTAGAGGACCCGTGCCTCGGGATCGCCCCCGTTGGAGGGGTAGTCCGAGCAGACGACGATGACGATCATCGGGTCGCCGTGATCGTCGTAGAGGACGGTCGAGTCGGGGTCGTAGTCGTCGACGTAGATCTTGAGCGCATTGGTGAAGCGGTAGCAGATCGTGTCACCGGCGTCGTCGCTGATGCGGATGATGTCGTTCTCGGCGAGCATGCCATCGTTGAGGTCGTTGCCGAGCGCACCGCCGTAGCGGAAGGTGTGCGAGGTGAGGACCGCCTTGCCCTGGTCGGAGCCGACGGCCGGGCCCTCGTTCCACCAGGCCACGGTGTAGCCCTCGTTGCCGGGCGGGGTGCCGGGCAGGCCCTCGGCGTCGAGACCGAGCGAGAGCAGACTCAACTCGTCGGTGTGGCCGTCGAACTTGATGCGGGTGCCCACGATCGCCGACGGATCGGAGGAGCAGCCTTCAGGCACGTCGCCGGGGCTCGCGCTGGCGCTGGGGCTGGGGGAGGCCGGGTAGACGGGGATCTCCCGCTCGTAGTCGGAGGGGCGCGTCTGGTACCAGCGCCAGCCGAAATAGGCGGCGACGAGCACCACGACGAGCAGGGGAATGCCCCAGCCGAGTCGGCGCTTCGTAGTCTTCTTCACGAGAACCTTTCGTTCAGCCGCCTGGGGTCATGGCGGCAACGGCGTCAAGCCTAACAGCGCGGCGCGGGGAGCGCGACGCCGTGACCGCAGGCCTCGCTCTCCCGGAGAGGGACGCGCCGGCATGGTCCGACGTACCGGTGCCTGAGCGGCCTCGCCCGGGACGCGGCCGCCGCCGGCCGCTCGCGCCGATCACCGCCTTCAGGGCATCGAGGAGCATCTGGAGACGATCCACGTCGCACTGCCGGGCCCGTGGCGGTGGGCTCGAGCCGGACCAGGGGACATGTGGGGGAAGGGTGAGGTTGCCCGGGGGCGGCGCCGACGCCTAAACTTGACGAAGCGCTGTGTACGCCGCACCGGACAGAGGGCGCGGCGTCGTCACCGGCGGACCGCGTCGCAGCAATGCCCCGCGGGTCGCGGGTGGATGTTCCCGGTGGCGGTCTCGGGCTCTTCTCGAACGATCCCACCACCACCGTGTTCGTCAGCAGGCACGGTGCAAGAACTCATAATCCAATCCACCATCGGAGCCCTAACTACATGACCTCCTCCACTGAGGCCGTCGCAATCGACGACATCGGCACCGCTGAGGCCTTCGAGGCCGCGGTCGACGCCACCATCAAGTACTTCAACGACGGCGACATCGTCACCGGCACCGTCGTCAAGGTCGATCGCGACGAGGTTCTTCTCGACATCGGCTACAAGACCGAAGGCGTCATCCCGTCCAAGGAACTCTCCATCAAGCACGATGTCGACCCCTTCGACGTCGTCGGCGTCGGCGACGAGATCGAGGCCCTCGTCCAGCAGAAGGAGGACAAGGACGGCCGCCTGATCCTCTCCAAGAAGCGTGCCCAGTACGAGCGCGCCTGGGGCGCCATCGAGAGGATCAAGAACGAGGACGGCGTCGTCACCGGCACCGTCATCGAGGTCGTCAAGGGCGGCCTCATCGTCGACATCGGCCTGCGCGGCTTCCTGCCCGCCTCGCTCGTCGAGATGCGTCGGGTCCGCGACCTGCAGCCGTACGTCGGCCAGGAGCTCGAGGCCAAGATCATCGAGCTCGACAAGAACCGCAACAACGTCGTCCTGTCGCGCCGCGCCTGGCTCGAGCAGACCCAGTCCGAGACCCGCCACAACTTCCTGGAGCAGCTCCAGAAGGGCCAGATCCGCAGGGGCGTCGTCTCCTCCATCGTCAACTTCGGCGCCTTCGTCGATCTCGGCGGCGTCGACGGCCTGGTCCACGTGTCCGAGCTGTCCTGGAAGCACATCGACCACCCGAGCGAGGTCGTCGAGGTCGGCCAGCCCGTCACCGTCGAGGTCCTGGACGTCGACATGGAGCGCGAGCGCGTCTCCCTGTCGCTCAAGGCCACCCAGGAGGATCCGTGGCAGGTCTTCGCCCGCACCCACCAGATCGGTGAGATCGTGCCGGGCAAGGTCACCAAGCTCGTTCCGTTCGGCGCCTTCGTCCGTGTCGAGGAGGGCATCGAGGGCCTGGTCCACGTGTCCGAGCTGGCAGAGCGCCACGTCGAGATCCCCGAGCAGGTCGTCTCGGTCAACGACGAGGTCATGGTCAAGATCATCGACATCGACTTGGAGCGCCGCCGTATCAGCCTCTCGCTGAAGCAGGCCAACGAGGGCGTCGATATCGCCGCCGAGGACTTCGACCCCTCGCTGTACGGCATGACCGCCAGTTACGACGAGAACGGGAACTACATCTACCCCGAGGGCTTCGACCCGGAGACCAACGAGTGGAAGCCGGGGTACGAGGAGCAGCAGGCGGCCTGGGAGGCCCAGTACGCCGAGGCCCAGGCCCGGTGGCTGGCCCTCAAGAAGCAGGCCACCGAGGCCGAGGAGGCCGACCAGCAGGCCGCCGTCGAGGCCGGCACGAGTTACTCCGCGACTCCCGTCGAGGCCGAGGCCTCCGGTGACGACGAGGGCTCGCTGGCCTCGGACGAGGCCCTGCAGGCCCTGCGGGACAGGCTGTCGGGCGGCCGCTGAGCCGCGCCGCGGGGCGCGGTCGTACAAGAGACGCATGCACGATGAAGGCCCCGGCCCGTGCTCGGGCCGGGGCCTTCGCCCTGTCGGGCGGCCGTCTCCTCCGATTCGCCGTCGCATCACACAGGCCGTGCGCGCGCCCGGCCGGATCCTAGGACACCAGATGCTGCACACCCACGAGCTGCCCATCCTCGAGCGGGACGACGACTCCACCGATCTCATCGGCGAGGGGGAGGCCGCGTCCATCCCGGCCGATCTGTACCCCAGCCGCGCCGTCCTGGCCTTCCTCGGCGAGATCGTCGACCAGTACGCCCGGGCCGGGAGGCTGCCCGTCATCGAGACGCTCGAGCAGATCGGCAACCACTACCCGGTCTATCGCGGCCGCGACGGGCGGGGCGACTTCGCGATCCTCATGATGCCGTTGGGCGCCCCGGCCGCCGTCATGAACACCGACATGCTCTTCCGCCACGGCGTCCGCAGGGCCATTGCGGTCGGCTCGTGCGGCGCGCTCGAGCCGCTGGCGGTCGGCGAGCTGGTCGTTCCGGCCAGGGCGCTGCGCGGGGAGGGCACGAGCTTCCAGTACGTGCCGGCCAGCCGCTGGATCGACATCGACCCGGACATGCGCGCCGTCATCGGGCAGGCCGTCGAGGCCGCCGGCTACACGGTCAACGACTCGCCCGTGTGGACGAACGACGCCTTCTACCGCGAGACCAGGTCCATGCTGAGCCGCCGTCGCGCCGAGGGCTGCGCGATCGTCGACATGGAGTGCTCGGCGATGGCCGCCTCCGCCGCGCTGCGCGGTGCCCGGTTCGCCCAGCTCTTCTACACCGCCGACTCGCTGGCCGACCCCGAGAACGGTCACGACGAGCGCGACTGGGGCCGCGGTTCGCGCGGGGCGGCCCTCCGGATCGCCCTCGACGCGCTGAGCCGTCTGGAGGCCTGACCCGCTGTGGCAGCAGCCGGCCGGGCGGCGGCGGGCCGGGTCCTCACGCTCGGCCTCACCGGTGGCATAGCCTCCGGCAAGAGCGCCGTCGCCGCCATGCTCGTCGGGCACGGGGCGGTGCACATCGACTACGATCTGCTGGCCCGACGAGTCGTCGAGCCGGGAACCGCCGGCCTGGCTGCTCTTGTGAAGGAGTTCGGCCCCTCGGTCCTCACCCCTGAGGGCGCCCTCGACCGGGCCGGGCTCGGAGCCCTCGTCTTCTCCGACCGGGCCGCGCGCGCCCGGCTGGACGAGATCACGCACCCGCTCGTCAACGCGGCCGCCGATGCCGCTCAGGACGCCGCGCCCGATGGCTCGGTGGTGCTGCACGACATCCCGCTGCTCGTCGAGGCCGGCAGAGCCGGTGACTTCGACCATCTGGTCGTCGTCGACGTGCCGGTCCGGGTGCAGGTCGAGCGGCTGATGGCCCGCGATGGCATGAGCGCGGCACAGGCCAGGGCCCGCGTCGGCGCGCAGACCTCGCGGACCGAGCGCTTGGCCGTGGCCGGGACGGTCATCGACAACTCCGGCCCCCTGGCTGCCACGCGCGCCCAGGTGGACCGGCTGTGGGCCGAGGTGGTCCTTCCCGGCGAGGCGTGGCGCCGGTGAGTTCTTCACGGTGCCGTGGGCGCCTGGGCAGAAGATCATGGTAAAGGTCCGAGGTTTTATTTGCCTTGATCAAGTTTTTCAACTTGTATATTGGCCATGAGTGACGAGGACACCGGGTACTGGGCGGTGGTGATCGCCGATCAGCGCGCGAGCCGGCGCGGCCCGGACCGTGTGCCTCAGGCACTGGATGTCCTGGGGCGCCTGGCAGGCGGCTTCCGGCTCGGCTTCGAGCGCACCGCGGGCGACGAGATCCAGGGGCTCAGCGCCAGCCCCGGTGCGGTCGTCGACGCAGTGACTGCGCTCCTGCGCCTGGGGGACTGGCACATCGGCGTCGGCGTGGGGGATGTCGAGATGCCCCTGCCGGACTCCACCCGCGCGGCCCGTGGCCCGGCCTATCTGGCGGCCCGCCGGGCCGTCGAGCGGGCGGGCGCGGCGGCTCTCCGGCTCGTCGGCGGGGCCGGGGGGCGGACCGACCGGGTGCTCGGCGAGGTGCAGACGGTGCTCGCTCTCGCCGCCGCGCTGGTGCACCGGCGCAGCGCGGCCGGGTGGCAGGTGATCGACCTCATCGATTCCGGCTTGACCCGGACGCAGGCGGCCGCCCGGCTGGGCATCAGCCCCCAGGCGGTCGGTCAGCGCCTGCGCGCAGCCCATTACCAGGAGGTCGCGGCCGGCTTGGAGCTCGCCACCGCCCGGCTCGCCGAGGCCATGAGGGTGTCGGAGGCGGGCCATACAGTGAGACCATGAACCCGATACTGGCGGATCTTCTGCGCTTCCTCGTGGCCTGCGCGCTCGGCGCGGCCGCGGTGTTCGGCGGCTGCCCGCTCGTCGAGGGGCTGCTGCGGCGCGTCGGCGGGCCACGGCCGCAGGCCGGTCTCGAGAGGACCGCCGAGTCCTCGCCGCGCATGGCGGGCGACGTAGGGGCGCTGCGCGGGGGCCGGTGGATCGGCATGCTGGAGCGTGCCGCCGTGTTCGGGGCGCTCCTGGCCGGCCAGCCCGTGCTGGTGGCCGTCACCGTGGCGGTGAAGGCCTTCGCCCGCTTCCCGGAGATCCGAGGGGCCCGTACCGGCGAGGTGGCCGAGCACTTCATCATCGGCACGCTGGCCAGTCTCCTGGTCGCCGGCGGGCTGGCCGTGCTGACCGGCTGGGTGGTGCGCCTGTGGTGAGCCTGGCGCAGCGCTGGGCCGACGACTGGCCCGATCACCCCGAGGTGGGGCGCCGCCTGCTGGGGCTGTGGGGAGAGCCCTGGCGGTGCTATCACGGCCCGCAGCACCTGGCCGAGGCCCTGGCCGCCGGCGACCGGCTCGGCTGCACCCGCACCGAACGGCTGGCCCTCTGGTTCCACGACGCCGTGCACCGCAACCGCCCGGGCGCCGACGAGCGGGCCTCGTCCGAACTGGCCCTCTCCTGGTTGCCCGCAGCCGGATGGCCACGGGCCGAGGCGGCGGAGGCCGCCCGGCTGGTGGCGCTCACCGAGCACCACCGCCCGCCCCCGGGAGACGGCCCGGGTGCCCGGGTCTGCGACGCCGACCTGGCCGTCCTCGGAGCCCCGCCGCAGCGGTACCGGGAGTCGGTGGCCCAGCTGCGCGCTGAGCAGCCGGGCGTCGACGACGCCCGGTGGCACCGGATGCGCCTGGCCGTCGTCGAGCGTCTGCTGGACACCCATCACTATGCGACCGGGGCCGGACGGAGGCTGTGGGGTGCGCAGGCCCGGATCAATCTGTGCGACGAACTGAGTGTCCTGCGCTGAAATGCTCGTAGACTCGGCGGAAGGGCCCCTGGATGATCAGACGCGCACCGTCGGGGCCGTACTCGGACAGCTGCTGGGACAGGCCCTGCGCGGAGATGTAGTAGAGGAAGGGCGACAGCGGGTCGGCGCCGTCGTCGTACTCGTTGCGCGCCCGGGACGACATGGTGCCGAGGGCTCGGGCGAGGCCGTCGCCGGTGGGCACGTGGACGAGCATGAGCCCGGCTCGTGGAACGGCCAGGACGACGCCGGTCGCAGGCAGGGAGCCCCGCCAGGGTTCGGGCAGACAGGTGGTGATGAGGCCGAGGCGGCCGCTGATGAACTCGTCGCCGGACACCGCCCACACGGTGGCGGAGCCGTTCCTCGCGTCGCCGGTGGGCGCCAGGTCGACCGGTCGTGTGCGCAGTGCGGCGCGGGCCTTGGCGTAGAGTGCCGACGGGCCGCCGTGGGCGGCGGCCAGGGCCTCGTCGATCATGAGCAGGGCGTCGTCGTGCTGGCTCTGGGCGGATACGAGCGTGATGCCGGGCAGCAGCTCGGGGAAATGATCATCGCCATGACGGACGACGGCCATCGTCGGGATGGCGCGCAGCAGCATCGCCCCGGGGACGATGGGGGATCGCTGCGACGCGTATCTGCTGGCCATGCCCCTACCGTATCGACGGGCGTCAGCGGTGCCGGCCGGGTCCAAGGGGCCGTGGACGGGTGCGGTCCCCGCCGGGTTCCTCGCCTGTCCCGGGCCGGACGCTGCGGTCACCGGTCGGGCCCGTACCGTCATGGGGGGCTGCATCTGACGGGGAGAGGATCCGTCGGCCGCGCCTCGGTCGGGGCGCACGCGGCGCCGGGCTGATCGCGCAGGCTCTCACCGTGGCCGCCACCAGGGGGCTGTCCACCGGCCCCGGGGCCTCAGATGCACTCCCGGCCCGGGGTGCGGGGGGCTCTCCCGCCGGTGCGCGGGATCGGTGTTTGCTACGACGAGGCGGCGGCCGGCCCCTGCCGGCCGGGACCCTGACGACAGGGGTTCGTGAACCGGAGGATTCATCACCCCCCGCGAGAGCCCATGCGAACCCCCGGGGCGTGACATCCCGGCGTCGGGTCGAGATGCGATCGGAAGGCGGCCTCTGTTCGGCGATCGGTCACCGCACACCGGACGAAACCGGCACCGGGAATCGGACGACACGACCAGGCGGCCTGGGCCAGACGTTGACCACCGCCCGAAAACCCGTTCCACTCCAGTCGGAGCGACCTCAACCCGCATATACGGATTGTATCCGAGCCGGTGTGCTGAGTCCATCGGGAATACGGCTTCATCTCATGCTCGCCATAGCCTCGAATCAGTAATTCATTCATGGCGACTATATTTGACATAACGGGCATTCAGCGGTGATCTCTCCCGTCGTGGGGTTGCTGACCTCGTTCAGTACCCATGGATTCTCCCTCTTCGGTCGGGTCCGTTCCAGACTCACCTTCCTCCCGCCAGTCTTTTTGTTCATCATCTATGTTGGAATGCTTTAGCAACAGTGCGCATGCAAGGGCGGCAGAGGCCGCGCAGGTCTGAGCGATGAGACCGCCTGCATAAGCACCGGTGGAGGTGGGCGAAACGCCATCAGCCAGGACAAAAACACTGGTGAGTGCGACTCCGATCGCACCAAACAATTGTTGGCCGGTGGTGAGCACGGCAGATCCAGAGCCTGCATCGGTGACGGGCAGATAATGTAGCACGACACCGGTAATGATAGGTAAAGTGGTTCCATTGCCGAAACCGAAAACCAACAATGCGGCTATCAGCGATGGTGTAACTTTCGTTGGCCCGAGACAGGTGTAGCCGAGAATGCCTAGCAGAGCCGCAGTAGTGCTGGCGGTGCCGACGGATAGCGCTGTGCCTGGAGCGAAACGTTGCATCAAGGATGGCCCTATCGCAGAACCGATGATGAAGCCGATGCCGATTGGTGCGAAAGTCAGCCCAGTTGCCCACGGGCTGAGATTGCATATGTTCTGCAAGAAGAGGCCGAGGGTGAAGAAAAATGGAATTATAGCGAGATAAAGCATTATGCTGAGAAGTACTCCGAGCGTGTAGCCGCGGTGATCAAATAACCGAAATGGAATGAGGGGCACCCGGCCATGAATTTCTTGGCGCAACTGTTGATTGCCGAAAAAAATCAACACGATGACACCCGTAGCCATACTCGCAATACCCCAAGACAGCCATGGGGTGTGCCGTCCGCCCAACAATGGGATGAATACGAGGATGCAACCTATTCCGGATAATGCAACTCCGACCAGGTCGAGCTTGATGCCAGTGTTTCCTTGGTCGTGCGACAGTAGGCTGCACGCTAGCCATGCTGTCAGGCAGATCGGGACGTTCAGCAGAAAAATTGGTCTCCAACTCCAGTGAAAAAGATTCCAACTCGGAATCAACCCGCCGAGGATCTGACCGCAGATCTGTCCTAATCCAATTGACACGCCGAACCAAGAGAGCGCTCGTACTCGGGCCTCCCGATAGAAGTTCACCCGGATCAGCGCTAGAACCTGGGGCACCATGATTGCTCCGGAAACCCCCTGCGCGAGACGCGCGACCACCAACTGCTCGGGGCTCTGCGCGACTCCGCAAAAGGTGGAGGTCACGGTGAATAATGCCAGGCCCAAACGATACACGCTTCGCCGCCCAAATCGATCACCGATTCGGCCGCCGGTGATCAGACCGAGTGCATAGACGAGCGCGTATCCACTGACAATTCCCTCTAGCTGAGTGGTTGACGGATTCAGATCGCGACTGATCGGGGTTGCAGCCACGTTGATCACGAATTGGTCGAAGATTGATAAGAATGACCCTACCAGTACGAACGGCAATGAAAGCATGTTCTGTCGCCGTTGTTCACCGAACGTAGACTCAGAATCTGTGTGAGATGCCATGCCTGTCTCCGCTTCGTTGATCTGGAATGCAAATTAGCTTTTGTTTCAACTCATCCAAGTAGATGCATATTGCCAACAAGTCTGCACTTCCCCCGGGGCTAATCGATCGTTCCGAGAACAATGTGTCAGCCTTCTCGATCAAACGTCTGCCTGTTGCCGTGAATACGCTTCCCGCAGAGAGGATTTCTTTGCCCAAACGGTGCACCAAGGTGAGTCGTAGGGGATCGTTGTTGCGATTGAGGACGGTTGAATCCTGTGTCACTGCAAGAAGCGCAACCAGCGCGTGAGCTTGTGCCGATCTACGGTTTGCACCCTTTTGGCGAGCGGCGCGAAGTGCCGGCAGCCCATACGCGAGTACGCTGGGAAAACCAGTCAGCACTTCACCCCGTGCACCTGTAATCCCGAATTGACGGTTCACGCGTAACCCGGTCGTCAGGTCTTTCGGTGATGATTTTTCGGTAAGACACAAGTCAGTGAGAAGTGTGTGTTCTGCAATTTCTCGCGCCATGTCACATATTGAGTTCGGGCTTATCTCTTGGATGGTGTCAGAGAGGTATAATGTTCGCATGGTTGCTGCTGCCAATAATACACCGAAGAAGATGGCCCCGCGATGAGTGTTGATCCCGCCAGTAGCTGCATTCATTTGGTGTTCGCCGTGCAGGCCTATGACCCGCAGCGCCGACATCAACGTGGTGGGAGACTTCTTGTACGCTGCGACCAGCGCAGCATCATGAAAGGTTTGCTGTAGATGGCTAGCGCTACGCAAGAAAGTGAACACATCCATGTCGTCGTGACAACCAGTGCTGGTCGCGGTCACCAACCCTGGCTTCGGCCAGGTGACGGCTTCAGCATCAAGTGCGTAACTGAGATGGGCCGCTATCTCATTAGCAGCCCGTTCTAAGGAGGCCAGATGCATTCCATTTTTCCTAGTCCATGGTCAGCATGTCGATAGTCCTCCATCAACGGTCAGGATGGTCCCGGTGATGTAACTGCTGACAGGGGAGGCGAGAAAACATACCGAATCCACGATGTCAAAAATATCAATCGTTCTGCCCAATGGAATATCAGTGGTTACATCGTGTGTTGTGAAGAGTTCTTCCGTCATCGGTGTTCGGATCAACCCGGGTGCGACGGCATTGACTCGGATGCCAGCGGGCGCTAACTGACTTACAACAGATCTGGTTAATGACAGCAGAGCACCTTTACTCGTCTCGTAAGCAATCCCAGCGTAAGGCCGGGCCGTCAATGCGAATACGGATGACATGTTTACTATCGAGCCGCCATCATGCATCATCGCGGCGACTGTTCTTAAACCATAGAGGGCGCCATAGGTATTAACTTGAAATGCTTGTTCCCATGTATGGTTATCGAGCTTCTTCAGCGGGAGCGATTCGAAGTAACCAGCATTATTAACTAGCAGATCAAGTCTGCCCCATCGTTCTATGATCCTTGCAGTAGTGGCCTCCCATGCGGATGGATCGGTCACATCCATAGTGCGAAACTCGGCTTCCAGGCCCTGAGTCTGCAATTCATCGGCGATCGATTCGCCCTTCGACACCCGATCGGTGACCATGACATGCACGCCGCAATGGGCAAGAACCCTGGCCAGTTCGCTTCCTCGCCCTCGCGCTGCGCCCGTCACGAGTGCTGTCATCCCTTCGAGGGTCGGGCGCCAAGTGGCGATACTACGTTGACGCCGTTTCAGGTCTGTTTTGTAGGTTGACGATTTGTCTACTATATCTGGAAGATAGGTGCGGATTTTATCGATCGGGATCTCACCTTCACGAACGAGTAGGGGAAGTGGCCCGGTGAGGTCGACAATAGTATTCCCTTTGCTTGCGATAGGCTCGCCCGCATCGATGAGCAGTGGCACTCGATCTCCGATCTGTTGACGAGCCTCTGCGAAGGTGATCAGGTCTTTGCCTTGCCCAGATCGATTAGCCGAAGTACAAGCCGCATAACCGCCGATGTTTTCAATCAACTGGGTCAATATCGGATTGTGATGGCAGGCGACAGCAACCGTCGGCAGGCCAGCGGTAACATAATCAGGTATGATTTCATTGCGCTTGGGGACGATGATGGTGAGAAAACCTGGCCATTGCTCCTTTGCAAGTTGACGCACCGCATCCGTGACGACGGCGACGCGGTCGAGTGAATTCGGATTGCTGAGGAATATAGTTAGGGGGAAATCCGGATCACGTTCTTTTATCTGATAGACCTGAGCCGTAGCGACCGGATTCGTAGGATCTGCCAGCAGCGTATAGTGGGTGTCAGTCGGTGCGACTACAGCATTTCCGCTGGCAAGGATTTTAGTCGCCCGTTCAATTATTTCCATATCGAAGTTCGCTCTGTCGTCAGTCATTGGCATGATGTAGTTCTTCCATAGATAGTTCGGCACTCAAGCTATTTTAATGAATTACGACTGATGATAAAATTCCTGCCGCATTTTATGACGGCTGTGAAAAAATATCTCCAAACGGACCAGAATAGAATTGATCGCGGATGTGAATTAGCGGAAATGCAATACTTCGCAGGCTTGTCGCAGACTAAACAATGTCGTGCTGGGGCTCCTCTCCCCGAACGAGTCAATGGAACACCGTATTGAAACACGTCAATATCGATCAACATGCCGAATGGATCGTTTTCCTCGAACGTCATTGCAATACTCTTGATTGTGGGTGCAGATGTTCCTTCAACGAGCTGGACATATTCATTGCCAGTATTCACTGGCGAAAGATCAAGAATGTTTGCAATTTTTTGTCGGGCTCTGCGCAATAACCACTGAACCACCCGGTCGGGTAAGGTGTCGTGGGGCATACGTCGTGTAATAACCAGAACGGGAAGATTATCGGTACTGACAGTATTGATTAACCGAGCAAGCTCATCATGCTCATGCAACCAGCTGACCGCAGCCGTTATCGATGGTGTGCGCATGATCACTCCGCGGCCTGAAACGCCTCTCGTGTTACCGGGATCTGCGCAGGGTGAATAACGCTTTTGCCTGCAAATCCAATCAATGCTGCTCGATGTGCATCATTGAATACCGGTTCTTTCATGCGATAGTCTGAAAATACTGTGTCATATGCAGGCAAGCCGCAAAGTTCAGCAGTACGGACTAGTTGCTTTTTGGCTTCCCAAAGGGTCTCAGTGGAAGTAGTGCCGACATCGGAAAGATAATCACTCCCGCCGAAGGTGACTGCATGAATCTCTGGAAAGCCGTCAACTAATTGTGGTAGGGAGCTCAGGGCTGTCGCGTTCTCGATCATTAATTCAATCTTCACATCCCGGGTTCTTAATTGACGAACAACTTTGACGGCTGTTTCTACGTCGCCTCTGTCGCGAGGATCAGCCAGGCGTATAGTACGGACACCGGCGGGAAGCAGCGCCTCCAAATCCGGGATCATGTGCCCGCTGGCGGCGGTGTTGACCCGAAATACTAAGTTCTCTATGGCATTGTGAGTTCTCAATAGATATGATGCAATATCACGGGCGCTGTCTTTTTCATCTTCGGGGACCGCATCTTCTAGGTCAACCACAACAGCGTCAACCGGTACGACAAGCGCGTACTCGATGTAACCAGGCCTAGTAGCTGGTACGTACATTGAAATCCAAGGGCTAGACATGAACCCCCTCCGATAAGGTTGCTTGCCAGCGCCGAAGCGCGGTGGTCATACGGGCCTCAAGAACCCAGTTAGGTGCGGCGTTATCGAATACGCGTACGTACAGATTGGGATACTTACCGGCATCCAGTATCCGAATGACAGTTTTTCTGATTGCATCAACCACTGCATCTCCTACTTGACTGACAATCTTGACTCGACGATTGGGATGAGCCGTGATGTATATCAGAACGTCTCCTGATAGTCGAGTTCCTGCGCTTATCGATACTGGGTGATCCCGATTTGTTTGTTTCGTGGGAGTTGCTTTGTCAGACATGTATCGTCCTTTTATCTAATCGGATTCTTTGATTAATTTCTGCAGGCTTTGAGGCCAGTGATCCGGATCGGGGCCGTGTTGAGCCAGGACAGCCCATGCCCACCTTTCGATCCCGAATGCGGAACATCCGGTCCACGCGGGCGAACCATTGGCAAGCATTATATCCGAGGTGGAGGAAAAGAATGTTCCACTATTATTGAATGAGGCACATGCAAAATCAGCATGACGATAAGGAAGATCGAGCCTCAGCTCGAACTTCGGCTCATCGGCTAATTCGCAGTCAAGATGACCGCCACGCAGGAAGAAGGGATCGTGGCCTGTTTCCACCACGCCAGACAATCCCCATTGTTCTACCAGCTCAAGTACTTTGTGCTGAGTTTGCCGTCGGCATTCTTCTACGAAAGTTTGATCTCCTAAAAACACTAGTTCACGCATTTGGAAATCCCATAGTCGTTCTAGTGTCCGTGCATTACGTCCTTCATACCGGTAACACCGCCCCAAGGTCGTGATGATCGTGTTGTCGAGAAGTGTTTCATTTGCGTTCGCTAAGTAAACATGGAAACAGGCTGCGGGGGCGAGCACATGAGTGCGATCGGTAAAACCTGTGAAATCTCGGGGAGGGCGACCCTCGTTTGCCAGCGTTTTCGTGACAAACCTGTTGGCGGCATCAACGTCTGCGTGCATCATTGCTGGGTACATGATGTTTTGAGGAAAGGCATCGAAATAACGGCAATGCTCTAGGAAATCGATTGGTAAAAGAGTTGAATATGCGCGCTCTTGCCCTCCCATTCGAGTTCCTATTTTTCGGAACACTTCGTCGAAGGCGCGGGTCAGTACTACTGTGATTCCCCGAATCTCAACATCAGCAAAGCCCAGCTGATTGAGCAACCCGGCCTCAATGATGGTATCCGGGTCGAACTGTGAACAGTCGTTGTCTGGCGACCCACCAATCCGTCGAACTGAGTCCTCGGATGAGGATTCCACACTGGAAAATGACTCTGTGAACCGCTCAAGAGTTGCATGAACCTTCGCTTCGACGGTGTCAGCCGACGATGAGGGCAGAGCCCATACTCGCACTCGATCCCGGTCCACGGGATCAATCACAAAGCGCACGATGCCCTCATCGGCGAAGTTAAGCCAATAAGCCGCTTCTTGTACGGCATCCTTGGCCAGCGGCTCCTTCAATATTATATCTAATTCGTTCATGACAAGGTTTCACCTGAATAGGTTGAGGAACGGGCAGATGATGCATGCAGTGTATTTGGAGACCTATTCACAGAATCCGTGGAGAGTGTTCTGACTGGGGGTGACGATCGTGATCCAATCTCTATGAATAAGCCTCTTGGTTTTTATGTCACATGGTGTGACGTGATTCAGTACTACGCCGATCGTCATGCGGTGTCAATGCGATTGAGCTGTGGAGGTCGGCAGGTTCGGTGAGGGGCTGCCGACCGGGGAGCCCGGGTGCGGTATGGGCCTGGTGGGGCGATGAGGGCGTCGGCACTCCGGTCGGCCACCGGACCATGTGGCCCCACGCCCTCATGACGCGGGACGTCCGAACGGTGGCTGCGGTGCCATTCACGATGCAGTACCCCATGGATGCAGTGCCCGTGGGCGGCTTTCGCAGGAAGCCGGGGATCAAGACGACCGACGCGATCGGCGTCCGCGGTGTTCGCTGCACGCCCGAGTCGGCCTCGAGTCGGCATGGTGCCGAGGGCCCCGGTCAGGCCGCTGCCGGCGGGTGTGCGGACGAGCGCCGACCCGCTCCGTCGGTAGGCCCGGCGGTTCTTCGCGGGGCCGGTCCCGGGGCGGGGCCGGGAGGGGCCGTTGGCCTCTGCGCAGTCGGCCCTTGCGCATAGGCTCGAGTCATGCGTCCAGTCGAGTCGATAACCCGTACCGTGGCCCCCTTCAAGGTGCACGCGGACTTCCAGCCCTCGGGCGACCAGCCGGCCGCCATCGACGAACTCGAGCGTCGTATCAAGGCCGGCGAACAGGACATCGTCCTGCTGGGCGCCACCGGCACCGGCAAGACCGCCACCATCGCCTGGCTGGCCGAACGCCTGCAGCGGCCCATGCTCGTCATGCAGCCCAACAAGACACTGGCCGCCCAGTACGCCACCGAACTGCGCGAGTTCTTCCCCGACAACGCCGTCGAGTACTTCGTCAGCTACTACGACTACTACCAGCCCGAGGCCTACATCCCCCAGACGGACACCTACATCGAGAAGGACTCCAGCCTCGACGAGGAGGTCGAGCGCCTGCGCCATTCGGCCACGAACTCGTTGCTCACCAGGCGCGACGTCATCGTGGTCGCCACCGTCAGCGCCATCTACGGCCTGGGCACCCCCCAGGAGTACGTCGACCGCATGGTCACCCTCGCCGTGGGCGACGAATGGGAGCGCACCGAGCTGCTGCGCAAGCTCGTCGAGATGCAGTACGTCCGCAACGACGTCGCCGCCGCCCGGGGCACCTTCCGCGTGCGCGGCGACACGCTCGAGATCTTCCCCATGTACGAGGAGAACGCCCTGCGCGTGGAGTTCTTCGGCGACGAGATCGACGCCCTCACCACGCTGCACCCGCTCACCGGCGAGATCCTCAGCGAGGACCGGCAGGTCCACGTCTTCCCGGCCTCCCACTACGTGGCCGGCCCCGAGCGCATGGAGCGCGCCATCGCCTCGATCGAGGCCGAACTGGCCGACCGCCTCGATGAGCTCGAGAAGGACGGCAAGCTCCTCGAGGCCCAGCGCCTGCGCATGCGCACCACCTACGACATCGAGATGATGCGCCAGGTGGGCACCTGCGCCGGCATCGAGAACTATTCGCGCCACATCGACGGGCGCGGGCCCGGCTCGGCGCCGAACTGCCTGCTCGACTACTTCCCGGAGGACTTCGTGCTCGTCATCGACGAGTCGCACGTCACGGTGCCGCAGATCGGCGCCATGTTCGAGGGCGACATGAGCCGCAAGCGCACCCTCGTGGAACACGGCTTCCGCCTGCCCAGCGCCGTGGACAACCGCCCGCTGCGCTTCGAGGAGTTCACCGAGCGCATCGGCCAGACCGTCTACTCGTCGGCGACGCCCGGGCCCTACGAGACGGCCCGCTCCAACGGCGTCGTCGAGCAGATCATCCGCCCCACCGGCCTGGTCGACCCCGAGATCGTCGTCAAACCGACCCACGGCCAGATCGACGACCTGCTGGGCGAGATCCGCGCGCGCGCCGCCCGCGACGAGCGCGTGCTGGTCACCACCCTCACCAAGAAGATGGCCGAGGACCTCACCGACTACTTCCTCGAGCGCGGCGTGCGCACCCGCTACCTGCACAGCGAGGTCGACACGCTCAAGCGCGTCGACCTGCTGCGCGAACTGCGCGCGGGCGAGTACGACGTGCTCGTCGGCATCAATCTGCTGCGCGAGGGCCTCGACCTGCCCGAGGTCTCCCTGGTGGCCATCCTCGACGCCGACAAGGAGGGCTTCCTGCGCTCGGAGCGCTCGCTCATCCAGACGATCGGCCGCGCCGCCCGGAACGTCTCAGGCCAGGTGCACATGTACGCCGACGAGATCACCCCGTCCATGAGCTTCGCCATCGACGAGACGAACCGCCGGCGGGCGATCCAGATGGCCTGGAACGCCGAGCACGGCATCGATCCGCAGCCCCTTCGCAAGAGGATCGCCGACATCACCGACATGCTCGCCCGCGAGGACGCCGACACCGACCGGCTCATGGCGTCCGCCCAGTCCGGGGGCCGCCACGCCTCGCCGGTGCCGCTCGGTGCCGTGAGGGCGGCCGATGCGTCGGCGATGCCGGCCACCGAGCTGGCCGACCTGATCGGGGAGCTCACCGACCAGATGCACACGGCGGCGACCGAGCTGCAGTTCGAGGTGGCCGCCAGGCTGCGCGACGAGATCGGCGAGCTCAAACGCGAGCTGCGCGCCATGGCCGAGGCCGTTCGCTGAGCCGTACGCCGTACCCCGGGCCCCCGAGGACGGGGCGGCCGGCCCGGTTCGGGGCGGTCGAGTGGCCGCCGCGTTGACCACCGGTGCCACAATGGACATCGTTGAGGGGAGTACTCCACTCGTGCAGTGATCGTCAGTACGGTGCCAGGCACCCGGTGCTGCGCTCCGCGTCCCCGGCGGAGGGAAGAGACCTCATCGCAAAGACAGTCGTCTTCGTGGAGGTCCTGCAGTGCACGTCTCCGTGCTCACCTGGGTCGTCACCGTCGTCGTCATGCTCGGCGCGCTCGTCGCCGACGCGGTGCACATGGCCAGGCATCCCCATGTGCCGAGCGCGCGAGAGTGCATGGCCTACATCGGCATGTACGTGGGGCTCGCCGTCGCGTTCGGGCTGTGCCTGCATCTCTTCGTCGGAGGCATCCACTCGGGGGAGTTCTTCGCCGGCTGGCTCACCGAGTACAGCCTCTCGCTCGACAACCTGTTCATCTTCCTCATCATCATGCGGAAGATGAAGGTGCCGCGCGAGAGCCAGCAGTTCGCCCTGCTCGTCGGCATCATGCTGGCCCTGCTCTTCCGCGGCGCCTTCATCGCCCTCGGCGCCACGCTCATCTCGCGCCTGGCCTGGGTGTTCCTCCTCTTCGGCGCCTGGCTCATCTACACCGCCGTCGATCTCGTGCGCGACTACGTCCGGCACGACCCGGACGATGACGCGGACAATGCCACCGAGGGGCGGCTCATGCGCCGGGTGAAGAAGGCCGTCCCCTCGAACGACGAGTTCGTCGGCGACAGGGTCTTCGTCCGCGAGGACGGCAAGTTCCTGGCCACCAGCCTGTTCTTCGTCATCGTGGCCCTCGGCTCCACCGACGTGATGTTCGCCCTCGACTCCATACCGGCGATCTTCGGCCTCACCCAGCAGCCGTACATCGTGTTCACCGCGAACGTCTTCGCGCTCATGGGGCTGCGCCAGCTGTACTTCCTGCTCGGCAATCTGCTCAACCGCCTGGTCTACCTGCCGATCGGCCTGTCGGTGCTGTTGACCTTCATCGGCGTGAAGCTCGTGCTGCACGCCATGCACCACTACGGCCTGGACGCCCGTCTCGGCTTCGACGGCGAGATCCCGACCTCGGCGTCCCTGCTCGTCATCGTCGCGATCCTGGGCGTGACGACCATCGTGAGCATCGCCCGGATCCGTCACGACCGCCGGGCCGTCGCGCGGGCCAAGGCCGAGCGCCTGGCCAGGGACAGGGCCCGTTTCGAGGCCAACCAGGACCAGTGGAGCTAGGGCCCGGTCGACCCGGCCGGGCCGCGGTGCAGGGCTCACCAGCCGCGCTCGCGCCACTGCGCCAGGTGGGGGCGCTCGGCGCCCAGCGTGGTGGGCGCGCCATGGCCGGGCAGGACGCGGACCTCGTCGCCGAAGCGGTCGAAGAGCTTGGTGGTGACGTCCGTGTAGAGGCTGTCGAAGTCGGCCGGCGAGGCGGTCTTGCCGACGCCGCCCGGGAACAGCGAGTCGCCGGTGATGAGCGTGGTGGCCGGCTCGGTGGGCACCACGAGCGCGATCGAGCCGGGCGTGTGGCCGACGATGCCGATCACCTCGAGCCGGTCGGCCCCGACGGCGATGGTGTCGCCGTCCCAGACGCCGGTCGGCTCGACGCCGGTCCGGGAGCCGATCGCGGCGGAGTCGGGGGCGCCGGCGTGGAGCACGGCGCCGGTCTCAGCGGCCAGCTCGGCCAGGGCACCGGTGTGATCGGCGTGCCGGTGGGTGGTGATGATCGCGTCGATGCGGCGGCCGGCGATCCACTCGGTGAGGCGGCCGGCCTCGTCCGCGGCGTCGACCAGCACGTGGTGGCCAGTGGTGTCGGTCAGCAGGTAGGCGTTGTTCTCCAGGGGACCGACGACGAGGGTCTCGATGCTGATGGTCATGCTCGCCATCCTTCGGGTAGTTCGGGCAGTTCGTCGAGCGCGGGGTGGTGGCCCGGCAGGCGGCCGGTCAGCCAGCCGAGCAGCAGGGCGTCGCTGCCGCCCACCGGGATGGGCCGGCCCCTCGCGCCCAGTCTGGCGTGGAAACCTGAGGTCGACTCGATCTGCAGCGCCGGCAGGTTCTCATCGTCCGTGAGCCAGTAGCAGGTCCACCCCAGCACCCAGCGGGCGATGTCGTCGTCCGCGTCGATGATCGAGAAGCCGCAGTCGAGATCGACGTGGTGCAGCAGCACCTCGCGCAGGCGGGCCAGCGGCAGCAGGTCGAGGCGCACCAGGCGTCCGCCGCCCAGGCCGACCAGCGTCGTGCCGGGGGAGACGCCGATCTTGTTGAAGCTGCGGTGCAAGCGGCCGGCCGAGGTGTCCAGGTCGATCTGCAGATCGAGCGCCCTGCGCTCGGCGCCGCGCTCGATGTCGGTGAAGCGGTCCCGGTCGGACAGGTACAGGGGTATGCCGACGCCGTCGGGCGCGAACTCGGCCAAGCGGGCCAGGGCGTCGGCGCTGCGGGCCAGATGGGTGGCGACGTGGGCGCGCGACCAGCCGGGCAGGGCGCTCGGCTCGTGCCAGGCCTCCTCCTCGATCATGATCGTGTCGCCGAGCAGCTGCTGGGTCGCCTCGAGCTTGCGGCGGCGGACCAGACGGGTGTCACCGGCCCCGGGCAGGAGCTGCTGGTCGTCCAGTGATGGCATCGCGGAACTCCTCCTGTTCCCCCTGGTGCCCCCTCGCACCTGCTGTGCGGTTCCCGGCCCAGCACCATGGCCCGGGCACTGCTTCGGCGCGGGTGCTCGTCCGCGTCTGGGGAAACCGTACCCTGCGAGTGGGAACCGGTGCTGCCGTTCGCCGCCGGAAGACGCGGAATGCGACGTCCCGAGTGCCCGCTGGCGGCTTGCGGGTGGGAAATCGTCAGTGCCCGCCCATACCATGGGGGCCGTGAATGGCAAGCTCGTTATCCGTGGCGCGCGTGAACACAACCTGCGCAATGTCAGCCTCGACATTCCGCGCGGGAGGATGGTGGTGCTCACCGGCCTGTCGGGTTCGGGCAAGTCCTCCCTGGCCTTCGACACGATCTTCGCCGAGGGCCAGCGCCGCTACGTCGAATCGCTGAGCTCGTACGCCCGCCAGTTCCTCGGCCAGATGGACAAGCCGGCCGTCGACTTCATCGAGGGCCTGTCGCCGGCCGTCTCGATCGACCAGAAGTCCACGAGCAACAACCCGCGCTCCACCGTCGGCACCATTACCGAGGTCTACGACTACCTGCGCCTGCTCTACGCGCGCATCGGCCATCCGCACTGCCCGACGTGCGGCGAACCCGTCGCACGTCAGACGCCCCAGCAGATCGTCGACCGTCTCATGGGGCTCGAGCCGGGCACGCGATTCCGGATCCTCGCCCCGGTCGTACGCGGCCGCAAGGGCGAATACGTCGATCTGTTCCGCGAGCTGGCCACCGACGGCTACGCCCGCGTCCTGGTCGACGGCGAGCAGCACCAGCTGTCGGCCCCGCCCGCGCTCGACAAGAAGCGCAGGCACGACATCGACGTCGTCGTCGACCGCGTCGTGGTCAAGGCCGGCGCGGCCCAGCGCCTCACCGATTCGGTCGAGACCGCTCTGGGCCTGGCGAAGGGTCTCGTCGTCATCGATTTCGTCGATCGCGATGCCACCGATCCGCACCGTCGGCGCCGGTTCAGCGAGAAGATGGCCTGCCCCAACGGGCACGATCTGGAGATGGACGAGCTCGAACCGCGCCAGTTCAGCTTCAACTCCCCGTGGGGCGCCTGCCCGGCCTGCACCGGTCTGGGCACCCAGCTCGAGGTCGATCCGGCCCTCGTCGTGCCCGACGAGACGCTCTCGCTGGCCGAGGGCGCCGTCGCGCCGTGGGCCTCGGCCATGGTCAAGCGTCACTACGACCACGTCTTCGAGGCGATGGCCGCCAGCGAGGGCTTCAGCGTCGATGCGCCGTGGGAGGAGCTGCCCCCCAAGATCCGCGCCTTCATCCTCGAGGGCTATGACGACCCGGTCTACGTGAAGTTCCGCAACCGCTTCGGCCGCGTGCGCACCTACACGCAGAAGTACGAGGGTGTCCTGCCCTACGTGCACCGCCGTTTCGACGAGGCCGAGACCGATGCGGCCCGCGACCGGTGGGGGGCCTACCTGCGCGAGATCCCGTGCCCGGCCTGCGCCGGTGCGCGCCTCAAGCCCACGTCGCTGGCGGTCACCATGACCGGGCGCTCCATCGCCGAGCTGTGCGACCTGTCCATCGGCGAGGTGCTCGAGGTCCTCGAATCGATGCGGCTGTCCGAGCGCGAGGCCCAGATCGCGGCCCGCGTCGTCAAGGAGATCCGCGAGCGCCTGCGCTTCCTGGTCGACGTCGGCCTGGACTACCTCACGCTGTCCCGCTCGGCCGGCACGCTGTCCGGCGGCGAGGCCCAGCGCATCCGCCTGGCCACCCAGATCGGCTCCGGCCTCACCGGCGTCCTCTACGTCCTCGACGAGCCCTCCATCGGCCTGCACCAGCGCGACAACGAGCGGCTGCTCGAGACCCTGCGGCGTCTGCGCGACCTGGGCAACACGCTCCTCGTCGTCGAGCACGACGAGGAGACCATCCGCTCCGCCGACTGGGTCGTCGACATCGGCCCCGGCGCCGGAGAGCATGGCGGCGAGGTCGTCGTGAACGGCACCGTCGACGACCTGCTCGCCGCCGGGGGATCGGTCACCGGCGCCTACCTCACCGGCCGGCGCCGCATCGAGGTGCCCGCGCAGCACCACGCCCCCAACGGCGCCAGGATCACGGTGCACGGGGCGGTCGCCAACAACCTGCGCGGCATCGACGTGAGCTTCCCCCTCGGCCAGCTCATCGCCATTACAGGCGTCTCCGGCTCGGGCAAGTCCACGCTCGTCAACCAGATCCTCTACACCGCCCTGGCCAAGCGCCTGTACAGTGCCAAGGCGGTGCCGGGCAGGCACCATTCGATTACCGGCGTCGAGCACATCGACAAGGTCATCCACGTCGATCAGACGCCGATCGGCCGCACTCCGCGCTCCAACCCGGCCACCTACACCGGCGTCTTCGACAAGATCCGCCAGCTGTTCGCCCAGACCCCCGAGGCCAGGATGCGCGGCTACCAGCCGGGCCGCTTCAGCTTCAACGTCAAGGGCGGCCGCTGCGAGAACTGCTACGGCGACGGCACGATCAGGATCGAGATGAACTTCCTGCCCGATGTCTACGTGCCCTGCGAGGTGTGCAAGGGCGCGCGCTACAACCGCGAGACGCTCGAGGTGCACTACAAGGGCAAGTCGATCTCGCAGGTGCTCGACATGCCCATCGAGGAGGCCGCCGAGTTCTTCGAGCCGATCGGTTCGATCCACCGCCACCTCGCCACCCTCGTCGAGGTGGGCCTGGGCTATGTGCGCCTGGGCCAGCCGGCCACCACGCTGTCCGGCGGCGAGGCCCAGCGCGTCAAGCTGGCCGCCGAGCTGCAGAAGCGCTCCACCGGCCGCACCCTCTACGTCCTCGACGAGCCCACCACCGGCCTGCACTTCGAGGACATCCGCAAGCTCCTCGCGGTGCTCGGCAAGCTGGTCGACGCCGGCAACACGGTCGTCGTCATCGAGCACAACCTCGACGTCATCAAGACCGCTGACTGGGTCATCGACATGGGCCCCGAGGGCGGTGGCAAGGGCGGCACGGTCGTCGCCCAGGGCACCCCCGAGTACGTCGCCACCTGCGAGAACTCCTTCACCGGCCGCCACCTGGCGCGGCATGTCACGCCCGATGCCGGCTCGGTGCCGCTGCCGCCGCGCCCCGAGGTGCCCACCGCCGCCCAGCTCAAGGCCCGGGCCAGGCTCAAGAGGGCCGAGCAGGCCGCCGCGAAGAAGGCCGTCAAGGGCGGGGCCGCGGGCCCTGCGGCGAAGTCCGCCGCGCGGCGGACCACGACGCGCAGGAGCAGGGCCACGACGGGCCGGTGAACGGCCCGCCGACTCAGACGACCTCCTCGTTGTCGAGGCGGTAGACGCGGGTGATGCGCTTGGTGCCGTCGGCCCGCAGGGCCTGCTCGGCCGACTTGTGGATGAACACGAAGCCCAGCTTCTGGACGGCCTTGTTGGCGCGCTCGTCGGTGTCGTCGGCGCGCGTGACGATACCTGAGCAGCCGTTCGCGCGGGCCTCATGGATCATGAGGCGCACCAGGCGCAGGTGCAGGCCGGTGCCCCAGACCCTGGGCGACAGGTAGGTGGCGCCCAGCTCGACGCACTCGCCGCGGCGGAAATGGCTGGAGGTGCCGATGACCTCGCCGGCGAGATCGACCGTCCAGGTGATGCGCTCGGGGCCGCCTTCGCGCTGTCCCAGCCTGATGGCGAGGTCCCCGGGGCCGTCGGGCATGCCCCGGGGCGCCGACCTCCAGACCTCGGGGGATGCCAGTGCCGCCCACAACGGCTCGGCGTCGCGTTCGGGATCCCACACCCGTGCGGTGAGATCACCGGCGGTCAGCGCCGTCTCGGCGAATGGCCAACGAAGCATGTCTGAACCTCCGATGCGATGGCGCCCCTGCGGCGCCCGGGCGCGGGGCCGCCCCGCGCCCGGCTTCTCCGGTCCACGCTAGCGTGCCCGGGCCCCGGACGCACCAGCTCGGCACGGTCAGGACTGCTCCGCCCTCGCCTTGGAGCGCTCGAGCGCACGTCTGCGGGCGGCCTCGGAGCGCTCGGCGATCTCGGCCGCATGCTGCTCGTCGCGGGTGAGGTTGCGCCCCGACGCGGGGTCGAAGACCATCATGTCCTCGGGCATGAAGTACAGCGAGGCCTCCTCGCCCTCCAGGATGCGCGAGCTCGGCTCCAGGTTGACGATGAACTGCGTGCGCAGGCCCTCGCCGTCCAGGTCCCGGTCGAGCTCCTCGAGGGTGCTCTGCACCGCCGGGTCCGAGGTGAAGGGGACATAGGCGTACTGCTCGTTGCCCAGCCACTCGGTGACGTCCACGGTGCAGGAGAAGACGACGGCCCCGGCCGGAGGCGTGCGCACCCCGGCGTCCTTGATCGCCTCGGGGCGCAGTCCCGCCACGACGACGTCCTTGCCGGCCAGGTCGGCGCGGATCGCCTCGGGGATCGGGGCGCTCGTCATCGGCAGCTCCAGATGGTCGCCGCGCACCGTGGCGGGCAGGAAGTTCATCGGGGGGGAGCCGATGAACCCGGCCACGAACAGATTGACCGGCTCCTCGTAGAGCTCGCGAGGGGACGCGCACTGCTGGAGCACGCCCTTGCGCATTACCGCCACCCGGTCGCCCAGCGTCATGGCCTCGGTCTGGTCGTGGGTGACGTAGACCGTCGTGATGCCGAGCCTGCGCTGCAGGCGGGCGATCTCGGTGCGCATCTGGCCGCGCAGCTTGGCGTCCAGGTTGCTGAGCGGCTCGTCGAACAGGAAGGCGTCGGCGTCGCGGACGATGGCCCGCCCCATGGCCACGCGCTGACGCTGGCCGCCGGACAGATTGGCCGGCTTGCGGTCCAGGTGCTCGGTCAGCTCGAGCATCTCGGCGGCTTGGCGCACCCGCTGGTCGACCTCCTCCTCGGGGATCTTGTTGTGGCCGAGCCGCAGCGGGAAGGCGATGTTGTCCCGCACGCTCAGATGCGGGTAGAGCGCGTAGTTCTGGAAGACCATCGCCAGGTTGCGGTCCTTCGGCGCCAGGTCGTTCACCCTCCTGCCGTCGATCGCCAGGTCGCCGCCGGTGATGTCCTCCAGCCCGACGATCATGCGCAGGGTCGTCGATTTCCCGCAGCCGGAGGGCCCGACGAGGATCATGAACTCGCCGTCGGCGATGTCCAGGCTGATGTCGTTGACGGCCTTGAAGCCGTCGCCGTATTCCTTGACGATGTTTTTCAGAGTGATCTGAGCCATGGTGGATCTCCTAACCGGTTCAGCCCTTGACGGCACCGGAGGTGAGCCCGGAGACGATCTGGCGCTGGAAGAAGAGGACGAGCAGGACGACGGGGATGGTCACGACGACGCCGGCCGCGCAGATGGCGCCGGTCGGCGACTCGAACTGGCTGGCGCCGGTGAAGAACGCCAGCGCGGCTGGGACCGTCCGGGCATGGTCGCTGGTCAGCGACATGGCGAAGACGAAGTCGTTCCAAGCCGTGAAGAAGGCGATGATCGCGGTCGTGAAGACGCCGGGCGCGGCGAGCGGGACGATGACCTTCCGGAAGGCCTCCCAGCTCGTGGCGCCGTCGACTTGGGCGGCCTGCTCCATCTCCCAGGGGATCTGCTGGAAGAACGCCGACAGCGTCCAGATCGCCAGGGGCAGCGTCAGCACGAGATAGGGCAGGATCAGGCCCGGGATCGTGTCGAACAGGTGGATGCGGCGCCACAGGTCGAACAGCGGGGTGACCAGCGAGATGACCGGGAAGAAGGACACCGTCAGGGCGGTGCCGAGGATCATCCGCTTGCCCGGGAAGTCCAGGCGGGCGATCGCGTAGGCGCAGAAGGTCGCCAGGATCACGGCGATGAGCGTGGCGATGACGGCTACCAGGATCGAATTGCGCAGCGCCGGCAGGAAGAGGTCCTTCGCGCCCCCTGTGAAGATGAGCTGGTAGTTCTCCAGCGTCGGGTGGTGCGCCCAGAACTTCCCGTCGGCCCGGTCGGCCGTCGACTTGAGCGACATGTTGAGGATCCACAGCAGCGGGACGACCGTGTAGACGATGATCGCCACCGAGGCGACGGTCTGCCAGAACTTCTGGGCGCCGGACAGTTCACGATTCATCGGTGCTCACTCCTCTCCACCCGCCAGGTTGACGCGGAATCCCCTGACGAAGACCACCGCGATGATCACGACGCAGCAGAACAGCAGCACCGACACGGCCGAGCCGAGCCCGACCTCGGTGCGGGAGATCGTCTGGTTGTAGGCGATCAGCGACAGCGACGAGGTGTCGTGGCTTCCGGCGGTCATGATGAAGATGTTGTCGAAGATCCTGAAGGCGTCGAGCGTCCGGAACAGCAGCGCCACCATGATCTGGGACTTCATGTTGGGCAGGATCACCCTGCGCAGCCGTTCGCCCCAGGTGGCCCCGTCGACGATGGCGGCCTCCTCCATGGCGCTGTCGATCTGGGTCAGGCCGGCGAGCAGCAGCAGCGACATGAACGGGGTGGTCTTCCAGATCTCCGAGCCGCAGATCGGCACCATCGAGCTCCAGAAGCCGCCGAACCAGTCGTAGTCGGCCGGGAACAGCCCGAACGACAGCTTGTTGAGCAGTCGGTCGACGAAGCCGGTGTCGGTCGCGAAGGCGTAGAACCAGGAGAACGCCGAGACGACGGTGATGATCGAGTAGGGGATCAGCACGATGGTGCGCAGCAGGCCCCGCCCGTGGATGATCTTCTCCATCGCCAGGGCTATGGCGAAGCCGAGCACCAGCTCGACGACCACGGTCACCGCGGTGATGAAGGCGGTCGTGCCGAACGCCCGCCACCACAGCGAGTCGGTGAGGATGATCCCGTAGTTGTGCAGGAAGACGAACTCGCGCCCCCCGGGGTCGGTGAGGCGGTACTTGAACAGCGAGGTGTAGACCGCCTGCAGGATCGGGTAGAAGGTGACCAGCAGCATGATGACGAATGCCGGCCCGGCCAGCCTCCAGCCGAGCCTGCGCTCCTCGCGGGCCCGGTCGCTCAGCCGGGGCTTGACGGTGTCGGAAGTGGTGCTCATAGCAGGGCCTCTCCCCGCAGGACCTTCATGATCAGCTCGGTCGACTCGGCCGGCGTCGTGGCCGGGTCGACCTGCTCGGGCGGCGACCAGGTGCGCTGAATGGCGGTGGACAGGTCGCCGTAGTAGGCGGTGCGGGGACGCTGCACCGCATTGTTCAGGGACTCGCGGAAGACGTCGGCCATCGGGAACTGCTCCTGGATCTGCGGGTCGTCGAACACCGACGAGCGGGAGGCGGCATTGCCCGTGCCGATCATGTACGCCTTCTGGTGCTCGGCGCTGGTGATGCAGGAGATCGCCTGCCAGGACTCGTCCTTGTTCCGCGAGGCGGTGTTGACGCCCAGCTCGATACCGCCGAACGGGGGCGCGGCCTCCTTGTCGGCGTCGACCCGCGGGTAGGTGGTCCAGCCGATGTCGTCCAGGAACGACAGGTTGTTCTCCTTCATGGCGGCGTAGACGTACATCCAGTTGAGCATGAAGCCCGAGGTCGCCTCGTCCTGGAACATGTTCAGCGAGGTGGTCTCGTTCATCGACGACAGGGCCGGGCCGACGGCCCCCGAGGAGGCCAGCTCCCGGATGATCTCGGCGGCGCGCTGGCCCTGCGGGGAATCGAGCCCCAGCTGGGTGTCCTCGGCGGAGGCCCCCTCGTTCTGCACGATCGAGCCGCCCGCCCCGGCGACGAGGGCGTTGACGAACACGGTGTAGCCCTCGTAGCGCTTGGCTTGGACGGCGATGTCCGTCCCCGTGGCCTGGGCGGCCTCGATGAGCCGGTCGAAGGTGACCGGTTGGGTCATGTCCAGGCCCGCCGCCGCGGCGACCGACTTGCGGTACCACAGCAGCTGCGTGTTCGACCAGAAGGGGGCCGCGACGAGCCTGCCGTCCCACTGGGAGGCGTCCAGCGAGCCCTGCACCCGGTCCTGGGTGAAGTCGGCGGTGTACTGCTCGGGCACGTCCACCAGGTAGCCGGCCTCGGCGAACTCCGGCACGACCACCGGGTCGAGGCTCATGATGTCCACTCCCGAATCGTGGGCGGCCAGACGCCTGATCAGCTGCTGGCGCTGGTCGGACGCCTCGTTCGGCAGCAGCTCCACCCTGATGGTGTACGCGCCCCCGGAGGCCTGCGAGCACTCGGCCGCCAGCTGGGCCTGGCCCCCGCCGGTGGGGGACGAGCCGCCGCCGTCGGGATTGATGAACCAGGTGAGGGTGTCGGTGCCGCCTGCTCCTCCTCCCGAGCAGCCGGTCAGGCCTGAGGCTGCCAGGGCGAGCAGGCAGCCGCCCAGCAGGGGCTTGAGGGTTCTTCTTGGTCTCATGATCCTTTCCCTGCCTCGTTGCATGGATGTGTGTCCGTACTCTACGCGCCGGGGGCCGGCCGGAATGGCGGACCGCATGCTGGGCGCCCGTTCACCACGCAGCGGCCCGGGACGGGACTCCAGGGCCCGCGCGCGGCCCGGGACGGTTGCCGGCCGCGTCCCGCTCGCCCGGTTCGACGGCGATGCGCCCCCACCGGGGGGGACGACTGCCCGCCGATGCCCGGACCGGGACGTGCTGGCCACGCGCAATTCGCGCGATCCGAGGGGAGCGGCCCGTGAGGGGGTCGTCCGGGCAGGCGCACCTGACCGCGAAACGGCCGATGCGATCGCCCGTCCGGGCCTGCCGTAGCGGGTTCGGCGTCCCACCTGCTGCCGCGCGAACGCCGGTGGCGTGTGACCGCCCCGCGGGTCCCGGCTGGGTCTACGTGCTCGCGCTGTCCCGGGACGATCGCGGGAAGGCGTACCGCGACGTCGATCACCGGCGTGCACGGCCGGCGGGCTGCGCCGGTTGCCGGCCCAGCGCCTGCCTGAGGCTCACCCTGCCGTGGGTCTGCAGCAGCGAGCGGTTGTAGATCCGGGACCCGATCCAGATGGCCAGCGGGGTGAAGGCCAGCGTGATCGTCAGGGCGACGAGCACCTGCCACCAGCTCGCCGTGCCGGCGGCGATCCGGACGGGCATGAGCACGCTCGACATGATCGGGACGAAGGACAGCACCGTCTGGACCGTGCCGTGGACGGCGAAACCGGTGACGTAGACGATCATCAGCAGCCAGGTCAGGGGCTGCGCGGTGTGCTGCAGGTCCTCCTGCGAGCCGGCCAGGGCGCCGGCGGCCGCCCACAGGCAGGCCAGAGCGCCGAAGCCGACCAGGAAGAAGGCCAGGAACCAGACGATCGAGCCGGACAGGCCGGGCAGGATGATGCCGAGATCGGTCTGCGACAGGCCGATCAGGCCGATGACCGCGTACAGGAGCATCTGGAGCAGGGCCATCAGGGTGCTGCCGACGATCTTGCCCAGCAGCAGCTGGTGGGCGGGCACGGCCGCGGCGAGGATCTCGATGACCCGGGACTGCTTCTCGGTCGTCACCGACTGGGCGATCTGCATGCCGAACATCATCGAGGAGACCATGAACAGCAGGGCGAAGACGATGCCGACGAAGTAGTTCCTGAGGTTGAAGCCGCTGTCGGGGTCGAGCTCCTCGTCCGTGACGCTCACGGCCGCGGCCAGCTGCTCGTCGCTCATGCCGGCCTGGGCGGCGACCTGGGCCAGGACGGTCTGCGAGACGGCGGTGCTGGTGTACGACAGCAGTTGGTCGTCGCTGGAGCCGCCGAAGGTGAGCACCCAACCGGTGGCGGTGGCGTGCAACCAGGCCGCGTCGTCGTCATCGGCGAGCCTGGCCCGGGCGGCGGCCTCGTCATCCACCCGGACGACGTCGATCTCCATCCTGGCCCCGTCGGCCCTGGCCACGGGCTCGACGGCCTGCGCCACCTGGGCCGAGGGGGAGTCGCTGGCCACGATGGTGCACGTCTGCTGCCTGGAGGCCGACCAGGCGTAGAAGCCGAGGCCCGCGACGATGATGGCCAGCATCAGGACGGTCGAGATGATGAAGCTCTTGTCGTGGAGCTTGACCGACATCTCGTGGCCGGCGACGATCGTCCACAGGTTCTTGTTGTCGGTGCTCATCGGGTCACCTCACGGTAGATCTCGGCAAGGGTGGGACGGATCTCGGCGAGTTCGCGCACATCGCCCCGGCCGAGAGCCTCGGCCAGCAGCGCGCGTCGAGCGCCCTCGTCCTCGAAGCTCAGCAGGGCGGTGGGGCCGGCCACGTCCAGGACGGTCAGGCCGGCCAGATCGCGCACCCAGCCCGTGTCGACGTCCATCACCAGGCGGTAGTGGGATTCGCCGCGGCCGGCCAGCTCCTCGTGGGTGCTGGCCGCCACGACCCGTCCGTTGGAGAGGACGACGAGCCGGTCGCACAGGCGCTCGACCAGGTCGAGCTGGTGGGAACTGAACAGCAGGGGGACGCCGGATGCGGTGCGCGTGCGCAGCACCTCGGCCAGCGAGTCGACGGCCTCGGGATCGAGGCCGCTGAAGGGCTCGTCCAGGATGAGGGCCGCCGGCTCGGCCATGACGGCTGCGGCGATCTGCACGCGCTGCTGGTTGCCCAGGGAGAGCTTCTCGAGCTTCTCCCTCGCGCGCTCGCCCAGGCCGAAGACCTCGAGCAGCCGCATGGCCTCGGTCCGGGCCCCGGCGGCGGCGCCGCCGCGCAACCTGGCCAGGTAGACGAGCTGGTCGAGCACCCGCTGCTTGGGGTAGAGACCGCGCTCCTCGGGCATGTAGCCGATGCGGCGGCGCTCGGCCGTGGTGATCGGGGCGCCGTCCCACAGCACCTCGCCGGCGTCGGGGCCGAGCAGGCCCATGATGATCCGCATCGTCGTGGTCTTGCCGGCGCCGTTGCCGCCGACGAAGCCGACGGTCGAGCCGTCGGGCACCTGGAGGCTGACATCGTCGACGGCGACCAGGTCGCCGAACCGGCGGGTGAGATGTCGCGTTTCGAGCATGGCCCAAGCCTGCCGGACCGCTGGCGCCGGCGCATCGGCCGTGCGGAGGAATCCCGCCGGTGCCATGGGCTCGTTCGAAGGGATGAGGCGGTCCCCGGTCGGCTCAGGAGGCCAGGCCGTGCCTGAACGCCCAGGCCACGGCCTGCACGCGGTCACGCAGGCAGAGCTTGGCCAGCAGATTCGAGACGTGGGTCTTGACGGTCGCCTCCGAGACGAACAGCTCGGCGGCGATCTCGGCATTGGACAGGCCTCTGGCCAGGGCCCTCAGCACATCAATCTCGCGCTCGGTGAGCTCGGAGGGGCGCCGGGGCCCGGCCGGGGAGCCGTCGGGCGCGCCCGGGCCCTCGACCCTCGGCAGGGCGCCCGCCATGGCGCGGATGACGCGCAGCGTCACCTGCGGGCTGAGCAGCGCGTCGCCCCGGGCCACGGCCCGTACGGCGGAGACCAGCTCGTCCGGGCCGGAGTTCTTCAGGACGAAGCCCGAGGCGCCGGCCGCCAGCGCCTCGAAGACGTAGTCGTCGCGGTCGAAGGTGGTGACCATGATGATCTTGGCGAGCTGCTCGCCGATGATCGTCCGAGTGGCCTCGATGCCGTCGACGCCGGGCATCTGCACGTCCATGAGGATGACGTCCGGGCGCACGGTGCGCGTCAGTTCGACGGCCTGGGCGCCGTCGGAGGCCTGGCCGATCACCTCGATGTCGTCCTCCAGCGACAGGATCATGTCGAAGCCGGTGCGCACCAGCTTCTGGTCGTCGACGACGAGGACGCGGATCATGGCCGCTCCGTGGGCTGCCGGACGGCCCGGGAGAGCCGGTCCTGCCCCCGGGGGTCTCCCGCGAGGGGCAGGCGGACCCGGACGCGGAATCCGCCGGTCAGGCGCGGGCCGATCTCGGCCTCGCCCCTGTGCCCGGCGACGCGCTCGCGCATGCCGAGCAGGCCCAGGCCGGTGCCCGAGGTGCCGGTCAGCGGATGGCCGGAGTCGAGGATCTCGGCCTCGGCGTAGCGGTCGTTGACGCGCACGGCGACCTGCGCGGTGGTGGCCGTCGAGTGGCGGCGCACATTGGTGAGCGCCTCCTCGACGGCGCGGTAGATGGACAGTGCGATCGGCAGCGGCACGCTCCCCGCGAGCCCCGGCGCCGACTCGATGAGCTCGTAGCGGACCCGCAGCCCGGTCTCCTGGCCGGCGACCAGGTCGGCGATCTGCGCGATCGTGGGGGAGGACCGGCGGGACTCCTCGGCCTTCTCCGAGCCGCGCAGCGCGCCCAGCAGCCCGCGCATCTGGCCGATGGCCTCGCGGGCGGACTCCTCGACCGCCTCCAGCGCTCCGGCGGCCTGCTCCGGCCTCTTCCCGAGCGCGCGCCGAGCGGCGGCGGCCTGCACGCCGGTCACCGAGACGTGGTGGGCGACGACGTCGTGCAGCTCGCGGGCGATGCGCAGCCGCTCCTCGATGACGGCCTGGTCGCGCAGCCGATCGGCCTGCTCGGCGATCTGGGCCGCCTGGGCCTCCAACTGGGCCTGCTGGCGCGCACGGCGCCAAGCGGCGTTGCCGAAGACGAAGGCCGCGCCCAGGAAGACGGTGTTGATCAGATAGGAGTAGATGCCGTACGAGGCGGCCGGCCCCAGAAGGCCGTGCGCGGAGTCGCCGCCGAAGTCGTCGACGACGTGCTGGAGACTGAGACCCACCGCGAGGTCCCAGGTGAGCCAGAGCAGATCGGCGAGGATGATCCCCGCGATGGTCCGCCATCGCCCGCCGATTCGACGCCCAGCAGGCCGCCGAGAAGACCGACAGGAAGATGAGCGTCATGCCGACCAGCTGGAGGTTCACCTCGCCCGCGGTCTCGCTCGTCACGGCGAAGGCCGTGGAGACCACCGCGGCCGAGAGCAGGGGGAAGCGCCGGCGCCAGAGCAGGGGCGCGGTCTCGAGCAGGATGAGCCCGTACTCGAGCGGGCGCGGACGCATGTCGAACGAGCTGACGTAGCCGCGCAGCAGCTCCAGGTTGAGCGCGGAGCTGCCCGCCATGATCAGGGCGATGACGGCATCGCGCCGCTCGAGACGGGCCACCGGGCGCAGCCAGTCGTCGTCGAGCCCGAGCCATGCGCCGACGCGATCGGGCAGCGACTGAACGGCCATTGCGCCTCCTGTGGTGCTCCGGCCCGGTCCGACGGCCCGGGCCCGGGGCGAGCCTAGCGGCCCGTACCGTGCCGGCCGACGGCCCCGACCACCGGATGGACCGGCCGGGGCGTCGCCGCGCGGGCCCCGGTCCGCCGATGCGCCCAAGTAGTCTGGCAGGCATGGCCGACCCGTCCGTCTACCGTCCTGCTCCGGGCCAGATCCCCACCGGCCCGGGGGTCTACCGGTTCAGCGACGTGCACGGCCGGGTGCTCTACGTGGGCAAGGCCAAGAACCTGCGCAACCGCCTGAACTCCTACTTCCAGGACGTCTCGGCGCTGCATCCGCGCACCCAGACGATGGTGCGCACGGCCAGCCGCGTCGAGTGGACGGTGGTGCAGAACGAACTCGAGTCCCTGCAGCTCGAGTACACCTGGATCAAGCACTACAGACCGCGGTTCAACATCAAGTACCGCGACGACAAGACCTATCCGTGGCTGTGCGTCAGCTGGAGCGAGGAGTACCCGCGCGTCTTCGTCGGGCGCGGGGCCAAGCACAGGGGTTGGCGCTACTACGGCCCCTTCGGCAAGGCCTGGGCGATCCGCGAGACGGTCGACATGCTGCTGCACGTCTTCCCGATGCGTTCGTGCACGAAGGGCGTCTTCAACTCGGCCGCCTCGGCGGGCCGCCCCTGCCTGCTGGGCTACATCGGCAAGTGCTCGGCGCCGTGCGTGGGCAGGGTGGGCGAGGCCGAGCACCGCGAGATCGCGGCCGACTTCTGCGCCTTCATGGAGGGCCACACCAGGCGCTTGGAGAAGAAGCTGACCGAGCGGATGACGCGGGCCGCCGACGACGAGAACTTCGAGCGCGCCGCCGTCCTGCGCGACTCGCTCAAGGCGCTCGCCGAGGCCAGCGAGCGCAATGCCATCGTGCTGCCCGAGGGCACCGACGCCGACGTGATCGCTCTGGCGATCGACCCGCTCGAGGTGGCCGTCCAGGTCTTCCACGTGCGTGCCGGCCGCGTGCGCGGGGAACGCTCCTGGGTCGCCGACCGGGCCGACGACGCGGACGCCGGCGGGCTCGTCGAGTCCTTCCTGCTGAACCTGTACGCCGACTCGGCCGTGCCCCGCGAGGTGCTCGTGCCCGCCCTGCCGTCGGACGCCGGGGCGCTCGCCGACCTGCTGGGGGATCAGCGCGGCTCGTCCGTGAACCTGCACGTCCCCCGCCGCGGCGACAAGCGCGTTCTCATGGACACGGTCGCCCAGAACGCCGCCCAGGCGCTGGCCCGGCACAAGGCCAGGCGCTCGGCCGACCTGGAGACCCGCAACCGGGCGCTGGCGGAACTGGCCGAACTGCTCGACCTGCCCGAGGCGCCGCTGCGCATCGAGGGCTACGACATCTCGCACCTCCAGGGCACGCAGGCGGTCGGCTCCATGGTCGTCTTCGAGGACGGCATGGCCCGCAAGAGCGAGTACCGCCGTTTCGTCATCAAGGGCTTCGAGGGCTCGGACGACCTGCGCGCCATGGACGAGGTCCTGTCGCGCCGCTTCACCCGGCTCATCAACGATCGCGCGGCCGCGAGGAGCCCGGACCGCGGTGGCGGCCTGGTCGACCCCGACACGGGCCGCCCGCTCAAATTCGCCTACGCGCCTTCGCTCGTGGTCATCGACGGCGGCCCCCTGCAGGTCGGGGCGGCCCAGCGCGCCATCGACGAACTGGGCGTCGAGGGGATCCGCGTCATCGGCCTGGCCAAGCGCCTCGAGGAGGTCTGGCTGCCCGACGAGGAGTACCCGCTGATCCTGCCGCGCAACTCCGAGGGGCTCTACCTGCTCCAGCGCGTGCGCGACGAGTCGCACCGTTTCGCGATCACGCACCACCGCCGGCGCCGCTCCAGGGCGATGGTCGAGTCGGTGCTCGACGCGGTGCCCGGCCTGGGTCAGGTGCGCCGGGCCACCCTGCTCAAGCACTACGGCTCGCTGAGGAGGCTGCGCGCCGCCACCGCCGACGAGCTCGCCGAGCTGCCCGGCATCGGGCGCGCCACCGCCGAGGCGATCGTGGCGGCCCTGGCGGCCGACGACGCGGCCCCGGCCGTCAACGTGACGACGGGTGAGATCATCGAGTGATCCGGCGGCCGGGCGCGCCGGCGGCCGTCGGACCGCGGGTCGATAATGGTTCCGTGAGTGATATGCCAGCACCCGCCCGTACCCTGCCGAAGGCCCCCCGCACCGTCATCATCACCGGCATGTCCGGGGCCGGGCGGCGCACCTGCGCCCACGCCATGGAGGACCTCGGCTGGTTCGTCGTCGACAACCTTCCCCCGTCGATGCTGCCCGAGCTCATCGGCACCGCCAACGACTCCGGCCTGGCCCGCCTGGCCGTCGGCCTCGACGTGCGCGGTCGCGAGATGTTCGATCAGCTGCCCGCCGTCTTCACCCGTCTGCGCGAAAGGGGCATCTCGCCGGAGATATGCTTCCTCGAGGCCAGCGACGAGGCCATCGTCCGTCGCCAGGAGTCCAGTCGTCGTCCGCTGCCCCTGCAGGGCGACGGCCGTCTGCTCGTCGGCATCGAGAAGGAGCGCCGGATGCTGTCGGACCTGCGCGCCAGCGCCGATCTGGTCATCGACACCTCCCGCCTCAACGTCCACCAACTGGCCGCCCGCGTCGCCCACGCCTACGGCGGCGACGAGGCCGGAACCCTGCGCGTGCAGGTGATGAGCTTCGGCTTCAAGAACGGCGTGCCGCTGGACGCCGACTTCGTCTTCGACGTGCGCTTCCTGCCCAACCCGCACTGGGTGCCTCAGCTGCGCCCCCAGACCGGCCTGTCCCAGGCCGTCAGCGACTACGTGCTGGCCCAGGACGGCGCCACCGAGTTCCTCGACGAGCTCCAGGGCATGTTCCGCATCGTCGCCCCCGGCTACCTGCGCGAGGGCAAGCGCCAGGTGACCATCGCCATCGGCTGCACCGGCGGCAAGCACCGTTCGACGGCCATGACCGAGGCCGTCGCCGCGCGCCTGCGCGCGGACGGTATGCAGGTGAGCGTCCTGCACCGCGACCTCGGTCTCGAATGACCCGGCCCTGAGCGAGGAGGACCCGGAGTGCGTGATCCAGATGAACTGCCCAGGGTCGTCGCCCTCGGCGGCGGCCACGGCCTCTACTCGTCCCTGTCGGCACTGCGCAGGGTGACCGATGACCTCACCGCGGTGGTGACCGTGGCCGACGACGGCGGCTCGTCGGGCAGGCTGCGCGCAGAGCTCGGCGGCCTGCCCCCGGGCGATCTGCGCATGGCGCTGGCCGCCCTGTGCGGCGACGACCACAGCGGGCGCCGCTGGGCCACCGTCCTGCAGCAGCGCTACCGCTCCGAGGGGCCGCTGGACGGCCACGCCGTCGGCAATCTGCTCATCGAGGGGGTCTGGCAGACGATCGGTGACGCGGTCGCCGGCCTCGACATGGTCGCGGACCTGGTCGACGCCCGCGGCCGCGTGCTGCCGGCCTCGACGGTCCCGCTCGACATCGAGGCGGACGTGCTCGGCCTCGACCTGGAGTTCCCCGCCGAGGTGCAGGTCGTCCACGGCCAGCACGAGGTCGCCGTCACGCGCGGCCTGGTGCAGTCGATCCGCCTGCTGCCCGACGACCCCCCGGCCTGCCCCCAGGCCCTGGCCGCCATCGCCGAGGCCGACTACATCGTCCTCGGTCCGGGCTCCTGGTTCACCTCCGTGCTGCCGCACCTGATGGTCCCCGAGCTCGCGCAGGCGATCATCGGTGCCGAGGCCCACAAGGTGCTCACGCTGAACGTCGCCTCCGGCTACGAGACCGCCGGCTTCTCGCCGACCCGGCACATGGAGCTCGTCGCCGAGCACGCGCCCGGCCTGCACCTCGACACGGTGATCGCCGACGAGACCTTCGCCGGCGAGGACGAGATGCTCGGGGAGACCTGCGCGGGTTTCGGCGCCCGGCTGGTCGTCGGGGATGTCGCCATGCACGACAACACGGCCCGTCACGACCGCCTGCGCCTGGCCGCCGTCTACAGCGAGATCATGCTCGGCTGAGGCTCACGGGCGCGGGCCGGGGCGTGTGGGCGCCTGCGTAATCTGGTGGGGTCGGCGTCGAGCAGGGGGAGTGAGCAGATGGCACTGACGCAGCAGGTGAAGTCCGAGCTGGCCACGGTTGCCGTGCTCAAACCCGAGTCGCGCCGTGCCGAGATCGCTGCGATGCTGCGCTTCGCCGGCGGCATCCACCTGGTCAGCGGCCAGATCGTCGTCGAGGGGGAGTTCGACACGGGCAGCGCGGCCCGGCGCCTGCGCGCCGGCATCCGCGACCTGTACGACTTCGACTGCGACATCATCATGGTCAACTCCTCGGGGCTGCGCCGCGGCACCCGCTACGTCGTCCGCCAGGTGCGCCGGGGCGAGGACCTCGCGCGCCTGACCGGGCTCATCGGCGCCCGCCGCATGCCGGTGCGCGGCCTGCCGGCGCAGATCGTGGGCGGCTCCCTCGAGGACCAGGTCGCCGCCTGGCGCGGCGCCTTCCTGGCCCGCGGCTCGCTCACCGGGCCCGGTCGTTCGATGGCCCTGGAGATCACCTGCCCGAGCTCCGAGTCCGCGCTGGCCCTGGTCGGGGGGGCCCGTCGGCTGGGCATCAGCGCCAAGGCCCGCGAGGTGCGGCAGATGGATCGCGTCGTCGTCCGCGACGGCGACGCCATCTCCTCGCTGCTCACCCGCATGGGCGCCCACGAGTCGGTGCTCGCCTGGGAGGAGCGCCGCATGCGCCGCGAGGTGCGCGCCAGCGCCAATCGCCTCGCCAACTTCGACGATGCGAACCTGCGCCGCTCGGCCCGCGCGGCCGTCGCCGCCAGCGCTCGCGTCGAGCGCGCCCTGGAGATCCTCGGCGAGGACATCCCCGACCATTTGCGCTCGGCCGGCGAGCTGCGCCTGGCCCACCGCGACGCCTCCCTCGAGGAGCTGGGCCAGCTGCACGTCCCGCCGCTGACCAAGGATGCGGTGGCCGGCCGCATCCGCCGCCTGCTCGCCCTGGCCGACAGGACGGCGGGTGAGCGCGGCGTCCCGGCCACCTCGGCGGCCCTGACCCCCGAGATGCTGGCCGACGACGGCAGGTAGCCGGTCCCGGGCGCGCGGGCAGTCCGGAGGGGGCCGAGGACGATGACGCCCGCGACGAACCGGCGCGCCGCGTACGGATCCCCGCCTCCCGAGGGGTTCTCACCACGGAATTCCAGGGGGCGAACCCATGGGCTCGGCCCCTGCCGGTCGGGTAGGATCGGCTTGTCCGAGTCTGGGGGCCGGGTGAAGCCCAACCAGCTGGAGCCGGGTGGCCAGGCATCATGACCCGTCGAAGGAGAATCGATTACATGACTGTCAAGGTTGGCATCAATGGTTTCGGCCGTATCGGCCGCAATTTCTTCCGTGCGATGATCGAGCAGAAGGCCGATCTCGACATCGTTGCCGTCAACGATCTGACTGATACCAAGACCCTCGCCCACCTGCTCAAGTACGACTCGATCCTCGGCCGCTTCGCCGGTGAGGTCGACTACGACGACAGCAACATCATCGTCGAGGGCAAGGCCATCAAGGTGCTCTCCGAGCGCAGCCCCGCCGACCTGCCCTGGAAGGATCTCGGCGTCCAGGTCGTCGTCGAGTCGACCGGCCTGTTCACCGACGGGGAGAAGGCCAAGGCCCACATCGCCGCCGGCGCCGAGAAGGTCATCGTCTCGGCGCCCGCCAAGAACGTCGACGGAACCTTCGTCGTGGGCGTGAACGACGAGGACTACGACCCCGCCTCCCAGAACGTCATCTCGAACGCCTCCTGCACCACGAACTGCCTGGCCCCGGTGGCCAAGGTCCTGCAGGAGAGGTTCGGCATCGAGCGCGGCATCATGACGACGATCCACTCCTACACCGGCGATCAGCGCATCCTCGACGCCCCCCACAAGGACCTGCGCCGCGCCCGCGCCGCCGCGCTCAACATGATCCCCACCAAGACCGGTGCCGCCCAGGCCGTCGCCCTGGTCCTGCCCGAGCTCAAGGGCAAGTTCGACGGCCTGGCCATCCGCGTCCCCACCCCCACCGGCTCGCTGACCGACCTCTCGTTCATCCCGAGCCGCGAGGTCACCGTCGAGGAGGTCAACGCCGCCGTCAAGGAGGCCGCCGAGGGCGAGCTCAAGGGCATCCTGGCCTACACCGAGGACCCGATCGTCTCGACCGACATCCAGGGCGATCCCCACGCCAGCATCTTCGACGCCTCCGAGACCAAGGTCATCGGCAACCTCGTCAAGGTGCTCAGCTGGTACGACAACGAGTGGGGCTACTCCAACCGCCTCGTCGACCTGACCAGGCTCGTCTGCGACAAGCTCTGAGCCGGCAGGACCGGAGGGACCACATGAGAACAGGGCGCGCCGGCACGGGCTGGCGCGCCCTGTTCGCCTACGACAAACCGATTCCAGGAGTTACCCAGTGAAGACCGTCTCCCAGCTCGGCGACCTGCGCGGCAAGCGCGTCGTGATCCGCTGCGATTTCAATGTGCCGCTGAACGGCACCACCATCACCGACGACGGCCGCATCCGTGCCGCCCTGCCCACCCTGAAGACCCTGCTCGATGCCGGCGCCCGCGTCACCGCGCTCGCCCACCTCGGCCGTCCCAAGGGCGAGGTCAACCCCAAGTTCTCCCTGGCCCCCGTCGCCGCCCGCCTGGGCGAGCTGCTCGGCCGGGACGTGAAGTTCGCCGCCGACACCGTCGGCCCCTCCGCCCGGGCGACCAGCGCGGCCCTTTCCGACGGCGAGATCGCCCTCGTCGAGAACGTCCGCTTCGAACCGGGCGAGACCAGCAAGGTCGATGCCGAGCGCGAGGCCCTGGCGGCCGAGTACGCCCGCTTCGGCGAGATCTTCGTCTCCGACGGCTTCGGCGTCGTCCATCGCAAGCAGGCCAGCGTCTACGATCTGGCCGGGCTGCTGCCGAACGCGGCCGGCGAGCTCGTCGCCAAGGAGGTCTCCGTCCTGTCGAAGATCACCACGGACCCCGAGCGCCCCTACGTCGTCGTCCTCGGCGGCGCCAAGGTCGCCGACAAGCTGGCCGTCATCGACAATCTGCTCAAGGTAGCCGACACGCTGGCCATCGTCGGCGGCATGGCCTACACCTTCCTCAAGGCGCAGGGCCACGAGGTCGGCGCCTCGATCCTCGACGAGTCCAAGGTCGAGACCTGCCGCGAGTACCTCGCCCGCGCCGAGGCGGCCGGCAAGAAGATCCTGCTGCCCGTCGACGTCGTCGTCGCCGAGGGCATGGACCTCGACGCCCGCAAGGCCCTCGGCGAGGTCGAGGTCGTGCCCGCCGCCGCCATCGGCGCCGACCGTGAGGGCCTCGACATCGGCCCCGCCTCCGCCGAGGCCGTCGCCGCCGAGATCGCCGGCGCCAAGACCGTCTTCTGGAACGGTCCGGCCGGCGTCTCCGAGATCGCCGATTTCGCCGGAGGCACCGAGGCCATCGCCAAGGCCCTGGCCTCCTCCGACGCCTTCTCCGTCATCGGCGGCGGCGACTCCGCCGCCGCAGTGCGCGCCTTCGGCTACTCCGACGACCGGTTCGGCTGGATCTCCACCGGCGGCGGCGCCTCTCTCGAGTACCTTGAGGGCAAGGAACTGCCTGGCCTGGCAGTCCTGGAAGGGGACGACTGATCATGGCACGCAAGCCGATCATGGCCGGCAACTGGAAGATGAACATGAACCACGTCGACGCCGTCGGCCTGGTCCAGAAGCTGGCCTTCACACTGCAGGACAAGGGCTACGACCCCGATGCCTCCGAGTGCGTCGTCATCCCGCCGTTCACCGACATCCGCACGGTCCAGACGCTGGTCGAGGGCGACAGGCTCCCGATCGTCTACGGCGCCCAGGACCTGTCGGAGCACGACGACGGCGCCTACACCGGCGACATCAGCGCCGACATGCTCGCCAAACTGGGCTGCGCCTATGTGGTCGTCGGCCATTCGGAGCGCCGCCAGTACCACGGCGAGACCGACGAGGTCGTCAACGCCAAGGCCGTCAAGGCCCTCTCCAGGGGCCTGACGCCGATCATCTGCGTCGGCGAGCCCCTCGAGGTCCGCAAGGCCGGCCGGCACGTCGAGCACACCGTCGCCCAGGTGGAAGGGGCGCTGGCCGGCATCCCGGCCGAGCAGGTCGCCGGTCTCGTCATCGCCTACGAGCCCGTCTGGGCCATCGGCACCGGCGAGGTCGCCACCCCCGAGGACGCCCAGGAGGTCTGCGGGGCGATCCGCCGGGCCGTCACCGGCCTGTACGACGAGGCCACCGGCCAGGGGGTGCGCATCCAGTACGGCGGCTCGGTCAAGCCCGGCTCCGTGGCGGCCATCATGGCCAAGCCCGACATCGACGGCGCCCTCGTCGGCGGCGCCAGCCTGAAGCCCGACGACTTCGCGGCCATCGTCCGCTTCTACGCCATGGTCCAGGCCTGAGCGGGCTCGGGCACGAGCGGGTCAGGGGCGCCCGGCATCGGCCGGGCGCCCCTGACGGCTGTCCGGGGCGGTTCGCGGCGCCGGCGGTCGATGCGCTCGGGCCGGGCGCCTGCGCCGCACGGGGCGGCCTTGGGCCGTGGGTTAAAATCACCGAGTGATGCTAATCCCGCTCATGACATGGCCCATCACGACGCTGTCCATCGTGCTCGTGGTGCTGAGCTTCACCCTCACCGCCTTCATCCTCCTGCACAGAAGCCGCGGCGGAGGCCTGTCGGATCTTTTCGGTGGCGGCATGACCACCTCGACGAGCGGTACGTCCTCGGCCGAGCGCATGCTCGACCGGCTCACGATCATCATCGGTCTGCTGTGGCTGGCCTGCATCCTCGGCCTGCTCGTGCTGTACAGGGCGACGGCTTGAGTCGAATTCCGGGCCAGCATCATCCCCTCCCCGATAGGAGCATTCAGCTGTGGCTAGTGGCAGCGCAATCCGCGGCAGTCGCGTCGGCGCCGGTCCGATGGGTGAGGCCGAGCGCGGCGAGACCGCGCCCCGCACCCAGGTCGCGTACTACTGCGCGAACGGGCATGTGACGCGCCCCTCGTTCGCCGAAGACGCCGAGGTCCCCGAGGGCTGGGAGTGCACCAGGTGCGGTCTCCCGGCCAGCCGGGACCAGCAGAACCCGCCGCCACCGCCGAAGAACACCCCCTACAAGACCCACTTGGCCTATGTGAAGGAGCGCCGCAGCGACAAGGAGGCCGCGGCCATCCTCAAGGAGGCCCTGGCCAGTCTCAAGGAGCGCCGCCGCAGCGGCGAGGTCATCTACTGACCCGACGCCGGTCGGGCGGGGGATGGGACGGCCCCCTCGTCCTTCGCGGCCGCTCACAGGTCGCACTGGAAATAGGGCACTTCCGAGGAGGCGGCCCGGTCGACGAACCAGATCGTCCCGGCGACGCCGCGCACCCGGGCTGCCGGCGTGCGCGGGTCGTCCCCGAGCGTGGCGACCAGGCAGTTCGCGTGCCCCGCGCCGCTGGCCAGACCCCAGACCTGACGTGAACGGTTGATCGCGTTGTAGGTCAGCGTGACCTGCTCGGCCGGGCCCTCCGGGGCGTCGGCGACGCCGGTCGCCAGCAGGCTCGTGCCGCTCTGCGCGGTGAAGCTGGGATGACGCGGGAAGATCGAGGCCACGCGCCCGCCCGGGCCCAGCTCGAGCAGGCAGATGTCGAAGACCGTCCCGTCGAGCTCCTTGGCATAGGCGTAGGCGGCGTCGTCCGGGTCCGCCGAGCCGTTGGAGCTGGGCATGGCGTGGACGTTGGCCGGCGGCACGGCCAGGGCACCGCCCAGGACGCTCAGGGTCGCCAGCGAATTGCGCGAGGGATCGGCAGTGGCCACGAAGGCCTCGCAACTCCACCACAGGTGCAGGCGGGCCGGGTCGATGCTGCCCGAGCGGGCCAGCGAGGCCAGGTGGCCGCACACCGCGCGCTCGACCTGACCCCCGCAGAGGCACAGATGCGCGTCCCCGCGCTCGGCCTGGGCCTGCGCCAGCGCGTTCACCAGATGCTTGCTCACCTCGGTGGTGAGCTCGTCCTCGTCCGAGTAGCGCAGGACGCGCGGGGGGCTCATCTCCCGGCCCGTTCGGCCAGCCTGCCCAGTGCCTGGGCGAAGACCGCATCGGGGTCCAGGCGGCGCAGCTCCTCGCTCAGCAGGGCCACGGCGCTGCGGCGACCGAGAGCGGCGGTGCGTACCGGCTGGCCGGGGATGACGAAGGCCGCATCGGCGGTCCTTTCGCGGCGCACCGCGACCTCGCCGGCCTCGGTCTGCAGGCGGACGGCCGTCAGCCCCGGGCCCATCGAGCTCTTGACCTCGACCGGCACCTCCAGACGGGCGTCCAGCCAGGCGGCGAACAGCTCGGCCGGGGCGTTGTCGGCGGCGGCCTCGACGATCGCCGAGCGCACGGGCAGACGGCACTGGTCGAGGGCGGAGGCCGCCAGCGCGCGCCAGCGCGTCAGACGGGTCCACGACAGATCGGTGTCAGCGCCGCTGTACTCGCCGCTGGCGCGGGCCACCAGGGCGGCGATCGGGTCGTCGGCATTGGCCGCGTCGGTGATGCGGCGCTGGGCCAGCGCCCCGATCGGGTCCTTGCCGGGCAGCTCGGGGCCGCGACCGGGCCACCAGGCGACGACCGGCAGGTCGGGCAGCAGCAGCGGCAGGACGACCGAGTCGCCGTGGCCGACGAGATCGCCGGTCAGGCGCAGGGTGATCATGTCGCCGGGCGTGCCCTCGCCGACGCGGATCTCCGCGTCCATGGCAGTGGGCCGCTCCCTGCTGCCCTCGATGACGACGATGATGCGCGAGGGGTGCTCGACGGCGGTGGCCTGGGCGGCGTCGAAGGCGTCGGAGTACTGGCGGGTGGTGCTGGCGACGATGAGCGTCATGACCAGGCCGGAGGCGACGCCGGTGGAACGGCGGGCGGTCAGCGCCTGCGAGGCCACCTCGGCGGAGCTGGTATTGGTGAGTTCGATGATCATTTGCGTGACTCCCTACGGACGGCGCCAGGTGAAGCCGTCGTTGGCCAGCATGCGGGCGCCGCCGACGGGGCCCCACGTGCCGGATGCGTACTGCTCGGGGCGGCCCCGGGCCGCCCAGTGCTCGAGGACCGGGTCGAGCAGCCGCCAGGAGAGCTCGACCTCCTCCTGCTGGGGGAAGAGCGGGGGCTCGCCGAGCAGGACGTCCAGGATGAGGCGCTCGTAGGCCTCGGGGCTCGACTCGTTGAACGAACCGGCGTAGGCGAAGTCCATGCTGACCTGGCGGATCTCCATGGACGTGGCCGGTACCTTGGCGCCGAAGTGCATCGAGACGCCCTCGTCGGGCTGGATGCGCAGGACGAGCGCGTTCGTGCCGAGCTCGCGGGTCTCGGTGTTGTTGAAGGGCAGGTGCGGGGCCCGCTTGAACATGAGCGCGATCTCGGTGACGCGGCGCGGCATGCGCTTGGCGGTGCGCAGGTAGAACGGCACGCCGGCCCAGCGGCGGGTGTCGATGTCGAAGCGGACGGCCGCGTAGGTCTCGGTGATCGAGTCCGGGGCGATGCCGGTCTCCTCGAGGAAGCCGGGCACCTCCAGGCCGCCCTGCCAGCCGGCGGCGTACTGGCCGCGCGCGGTGTGCGCGTCCAGGTCCCCGGGCACCCGCGCCGCGGCGAGGACCTTCTGCTTCTCGATGCGCAGCTGGCCGGCGTCGAAGCTGTTCGGCTCCTCCATGGCGGTCAGGGCCATCAGCTGGAGCAGGTGGTTCTGGATGACGTCGCGGGCCGCGCCGATGCCGTCGTAGTAGCCGGCGCGGCCTCCGATGCCGATGTCCTCGGCCATGGTGATCTGCACGTGGCTGACGTAGTTGCTGTTCCAGATGGGTTCGAACATCTGGTTCGAGAAGCGCAGGGCCAGCAGGTTCTGCACGGTCTCCTTGCCCAGGTAGTGGTCGATGCGGAAGACCGACTCGGCCGGGAAGGCCTTGGACAGGGTGCCGTACAGTTCGCGGGAGCTGGACAGGTCGTGGCCGAAGGGCTTCTCGATGACGACGCGCTTCCAGCCGGTCGACTGGTCGGTCATGCCGTGGCAGGTGAGCTGGTCGATGACCTTCTCGAAGCTGCTCGGGGGCACCGACAGGTAGAAGACGTGGTTGCCGCCCGTGCCCTGCCGGGCGTCGAGCCCGTCAAGCGTGTCGTGCAGGCGCTCGAAGGTACCGCCGTCGTCGAAGTCGCCCCGGACGAAGCGGATGCCGGCGGCGAGCTGCTTCCAGGTCTCGTCCCGGAAGGGCGTGCGGGCGTTCTCCTGCACGTAGCCCTTGACGATCTCGGCGAATCGGGTGCTGGTGTAGTCGCGGCGCGCCACGCCGACCAGGCCGAAACCCGGTGGCAGCAGGCCGCGGTTGGCCAGGTCGTAGACGGCGGGCAGGAGCTTCTTGCGGGAGAGATCACCGCTCACGCCGAAGAAGACGAGCGCGCACGGCCCCGCGATGTGGGGCATGCGGCTGTCCTCGGGGTCATGGAGCGGGTTCACCCACTCCTGCTGGTCTGCAGCTGCGTTCATGGGGTCCTTCCGGATGTCGGGAACGTCCCTCAAGGGTAGCCGCAGGACCGCGGTTCCCCGCGCGCGCCCGCGCGCCCCCCGTCCTCGGCCTCACCCCGCCCCGGGCGCGCACGGCGCGCATCCTGCGCGGGGCGCGCGCACGCCTCGACGATCACCTTCAGCGCCGTCTCCAGCCGGGGCAGGGGAGCGCCGGCGAAACCGAAGACGACGCCCTGTTCGCCGCCGGTCGGCCCCCAGTAGCCGGCCAGGTCCCCGACCAGGACGCCGCGGGCCCGGGCCGTCTCGATGACCCGCGCCCCCGGCGCGGCGGTGAGGACGACGGCCTGCAGGCCGCCCGTAAGGGGGGCCAGCCGTGCGCCGGGCGCATCGGCGAAGGACTCCATGACGATGCGCCGGCGCGCCCGGTAGCTGCGGCGCATCCGCTGGATGTGGCGGCGCAGCTCTCCGCTGGCCAGGTAGCCGGCCAGGGCCTGCTGGACGATCGCGCCGGCGGGCAGGCCGAGGGCCCGGCGGCGGTTCAGCAGCGTTTCGAGCAGATTGGCCGGGGCGATGAGATGACCGGTCGCCAGGGCCGGTGACAGCACTGTCGAGAAGGTGCCCAGCGTGAGGACGCGGCCGGCCTCGGGGTCGTCGAGGGCGGCCAGCGAGGGCGGCGGCATGCCGACGTAGCGCAGCTCGGAGTCGTAGTCGTCCTCGATGACGAGCACCCGCCCGGACTGCGCCCAGGCCAGCAGTTCCTGACGGCGCCGGGCCGCCAGCACGCCGCCGTAGGGGTACTGATGATTGGGCGTGACGATGACCGCGTCGATCCGCGCGGCGTCCGGCAGGCGCTCGGTGGCGAGCCCGCCGGCGTCGCTCGCCAGGGCGATGGTCCGGTGCCCGAGGGCCGCGGGCAGCCCCGACAGCGCGGGGTGGCCCGGGCGCTCGACACCGACTCTCAGCCGCCGCGGGGCGCGGGGGCCAGGGAGCGCACCGAGC